>JAKLDX010000004.1:0-20748 GCA_022703295.1 Candidatus Omnitrophota bacterium | reverse complement strand
TCGCGTTTTTAAATAAAGACATAAGGATAACCCTGAAAGACGAAAGGGTTAAAGAAAAAGAGGTTGAATTTAAGTTCTCCGGCGGCATAGTTTCGTTCGTCGAGTTCCTTAATAAAAATAAAAACGTACTTCACAAAAAAGTGATATATTTCGAAAAAGAAAAAGACAAGATCCAGGCCGAAGTGGCGATGCAGTATAACGACGGGTACGCCGAGAATATATTCACGTTCGCGAACAACATCAACACTATAGAAGGCGGCACCCACCTCACGGGGTTTAAGTCGGCGCTCACCAGGACGATAAACCAGTACTGTAAAAGCAAAAACCTGCTGAAAGACTCCGACTCCAGTATTTCCGGGGACGATGTGAGGGAAGGCCTGACGGCTGTCATAAGCGCCAAGGTCCCCAACCCGCAATTCGAAGGGCAGACAAAAACAAAATTAGGTAACTCCGAGGTGGAAGGCATAGTCGAGGCGATCGTAAACGAAGCCCTCGGCGCTTTCCTGGAAGAAAATCCGCCGATAGCGAACAAGATAATCGAAAAAGCGGTCCTTGCGGCAAGAGCGCGTGAGGCGGCGAGAAAGGCAAGAGAACTTACAAGGAGAAAGGGCGCGCTTGAGGGCGCCGCACTGCCCGGGAAACTTGCCGATTGTCAGGAATCTGACCCGGCCCTGTGCGAAATATATTTAGTAGAAGGCGACTCTGCCGGCGGTTCGGCCAAACAGGGCAGGGACAGGAGATTCCAGGCCATTCTGCCACTGAAGGGCAAGATCCTGAACGTGGAAAAAGCCAGGCTCGACAAAGCGCTGTCAAACGAGGAAATAAGAACCATTATAACGGCTATCGGGACGGGCATCGGAGAAGAATTTGATATAACAAAGCTAAGGTATAATAAAATAATTCTCATGTGCGATGCCGATGTGGACGGCTCCCACATCAGGACGCTCCTCCTGACATTTTTGTACAGGCAGATGACGCCGCTTGTGGAAAAAGAGCACATCTATATTGCTCAACCTCCATTGTATAAGATTAAGAGAGGTAAAAGGGAGGAATATATACAAACAGAAGACGATTATAATAATTTGTTATTAGAGCTCGGCTCTGAAGGCATGGTCCTGACCAGGCTTAGCGATAAACGTCAGTTTACCGATAAACAACTGAAGGCTGTTTTGGACGCCCTTGTAGAGCTTGGGAGCCTGTCTAGCGCTGTTGAGCGTCGTGGAGTGAGTTTTGCAAAATACATCAGTTTTAGACAGAAGAAAACCAAAAAACTGCCGCTTTATATGGTAAAAGTGGAGTATGAGGACCACTTTTTGTATAATGACGATGAGCTTGCCGAGTACATTAAAGCTGACGAAAAAGACAATAAAAAACAAAAAGATAAGAACGGGAAAGAGGAGAAGCCCGAAGAAGAGAGGGTGAAGGGCCTGGAGTACATAGAATTTTATGAGGCACGCGAAATAGAAAAGATAATAGAGAGGGTGGAAAAACTGGGCATCGACGTGGAGGACTACAGCGCCGATGAAGAAGAGTCGCCTGAAGGCAAGAAGGCAAAAAAGGAGCTGCAAAAACCAAAGTATTCCATAAAGGAAGACAAGGACACCAAGACCTTCTATAACCTCAAAGAGATCCTTAGGTTTGTTATGAATGTCGGCAAGGAAGGGATGTCCATTCAGAGGTATAAAGGATTAGGAGAAATGAACCCCGCGCAGTTGTGGGAAACCACAATGGACCCCGAGAGGAGAACGGTCTTGAAGGTCACTCTTGAAGACGCGGTTGAGGCTGACGCGATGTTCACCGTTTTGATGGGCGAAGCCGTTGAGCCGCGCAGGGAATTTATCGAGAAGCACGCACACGAAGTAAAGGTGCTGGACATATAAAAATTGATATAAGCTATAACGAGGAGACACATGTACACACGTAACGAAAAAGTAGTACCGGTTTACATCGAAGAGGAGATGAAGGACTCCTACATCAATTACGCAATGAGCGTAATAGTGGGCAGGGCGTTGCCAGACGTGAGGGACGGGCTGAAGCCGGTTCACAGAAGGATCCTTTACGCGATGAAGGAATTGAACCTGGAACACAGCAAGCCGTACAAAAAATGCGCGAGGATCACCGGAGAGGTGATGGGAAAATATCACCCGCACGGCGACGCCGCGATCTACGATACGCTCGTCAGGATGGCCCAGGATTTTTCCCTGCGTTACCCGCTTGTCGACGGCCAGGGCAACTTCGGCTCGATCGACGGGGACGCGCCTGCCGCCATGAGGTATACGGAGGCGAGATTAGAGCGCATAACCGACTGGATGCTTCTCGACATCGAAAAGAACACCGTGAATTTCATGCCGAACTTCGACGGATCACTGCGCGAGCCGACCGTGTTGCCGGCATGCCTGCCGAACCTTCTTGTCAACGGTTCCAGCGGCATAGCGGTAGGGATGGCGACGAACATACCTCCCCACAATTTAAAGGAAGTGACAGAGGCCGCGGTATATGTCATAGATAATCCGGACTGCGATTCCAAAGACCTGTTGAAAAAAATAAAAGGGCCCGACTTTCCCACCGGCGGGATAATAAGGGGCACCGAAGGAATCAAAAAAGCATACACGACCGGAAGGGGCATAATAAAAATAAGCGCCAAAGCTTTTATAGAAGAAGGCAAGAACGGCAAAGAGGCCGTAATTATCAAAGAAATACCGTATCTTGTCAACAAGGCCAATCTTATAGAATCGATAGCCGACCTGGTGCAGTCAAAAAGGATAGAAGGGATAAGCGACCTGCGCGACGAGTCCGACAAAGACGGCATGAGGATAGTCATTGAGCTGAAGCGCGGTATCAACGCGAATATTGTTTTAAACCAGCTATATAAACACACCCAGATGAAGGTGACCTTTGGCGTGATAATGCTGGCCCTGGTTGACGGAAGGCCGAGGGTCCTGAATTTAAAGGAGATGCTAGACGAATTCATTAAATACAGGAAAGAGATAGTCATAAGAAGGACGCGGTTTGACCTGGAAAAAGCACAGGACAGGGCCCATATACTGGAAGGGCTGAAGATCGCGCTTAAAAATCTCGATAAGATTATAAAGACAATAAAAGAATCGAAGGACCCTCAGGAAGCAAAGGCGGAACTAATAAAAAAGTTCGGCCTGTCCGACAAACAGGCACAGGCGATACTTGAAATGCAGCTGCAGCGCCTGACGGGCCTGGAGCGCGACAAGATAGACAAGGAATACCTAGAGCTTATAAAAAAGATAGAACTCTATAAATCCATACTTGCCAGCGAGAAAAAGGTCTTAGAGATCATTAAAGACGAAATGAAAGAGCTCTCCGAAAAATTCGGCGATGAAAGGCGCACCGAAATAGCGCCGGAGGCCGAAGAGCTGGAGATCGAAGACCTGATAGCGGAGGAAGATGTGGTGGTTACGATAAGCCACGCCGGTTATATAAAAAGATTGCCGGTCTCAAGCTACAGGAAACAGCGCCGCGGCGGCAAGGGCGTTACGGGCGCGGACATGAAAGAAGAGGATTTTATAGAGCATCTCTTTATCGCGTCCACGCATGATTACATGCTATTCTTTACGGACAGAGGCGTGGTCCACTGGCTTAAGGTCCACGAGATCCCCGAGGCCGGCAGGCTCTCCAAGGGCAAGGCGATTATTAATATGCTTTCCCTGGAAAGCGGTGAGAAGATAAGCGCTTTTGTGCCGGTCAGAGAATTTAAGGAAGGCGTATTTCTTATGATGGCTACAAGGACCGGGAATGTCAAAAAGACAGCCCTGACGGCGTATTCAAACCCCAGGAAAGGCGGCATAATAGGCCTGGGGCTAGAAAAGGGCGATGAACTTATAGAGGTAGTGCTGACAAGCGGCGAAGACGAGGTTTTGATCGCGACAAAAACTGGCAAAGCCATAAGGTTCAAAGAGTCGCAGGTCAGGGAGATGGGCCGCGCCGCCAAAGGCGTAAGAGGCATAAGGCTCGGCAAGAACGACGCATGTATAGCGATGGGAGTCGTGAGGCCGGACCAGACAGTCCTTACGGTCACAGGGCAGGGATTCGGCAAGCGTACCCAGTTCAAAGAATATAGGTTGCAATCCAGGGGCGGCAAAGGTATTATAAATATAAAAGTTACCGGCAAGAACGGCGAGGCTGTCGGGATGAAGACGGTCTCCGACAAAGATGAGATCATGCTTATGACGGAAAAAGGCATGATAGTCCGCTCGCCGATAAAAGACATACGCGCCACAGGCCGCTCAACGCAGGGCGTCAGGCTGATGAAGCTTGACTCGGGTGATAAGCTTGCGTCCATCGCGAAGATAGTACCCGAAGACGAAGATGAAAGGGCTGAGCAGGAGGCCGTTATAGCGAAAACGTCTCCGGCGGCTAAAGCCGGCGTAGAAAAAATAACCAAAGCCGCAGAGCCCACAAAAGAAGAAAAGGCCGAGGTGAAAAAAGAGGCAAAGACAGAGCCGAAGAAGAAAGAAGAAAAAGTAGCGAAGAAAAAAGTAAGGCGTAAATAATATAAATAGCTTAATTTAGAGCGTCCCCATCGTCTAGTCTGGTCTAGGACATCAGATTTTCATTCTGACGACTCCGGTTCAAATCCGGATGGGGACGCCAAATTTTTCCAGCAGCCCTCTGTAGGAAAAATTTGGTCCCGAGGCTTCCCTTTATGTGTCCCTTCCAAAATTAACTTTACCTCTAAAGCCCTTGTCGGGCTAATTATCATATGATATAGTAGATTAATTAAGTATTATCAAGGAGCGGCAAATGACCGGAAAAGTTATCGCGGTGGTACTCGCGGGCGGCATAGGTGAACGGATCGAATCTCACATCCCGAAGCAATTCCTGAAAGTTGCGGGCAAGACATTGCTCGAGCATGCCATAGAAGTATTCGAACACAATAAGAACGTAAACGAAATAATCGTAGTAACCCATCCTGAATTCCGGGCGGTGACCGAAGAGACAATCTCAAAGAACAAGTACGCCAAGACGAAAAAAGTCGTTGACGGCGGGAACACCCGCCGGGAAAGCTCTTTTGCGGGGATAAAGGCGATCGCCGATGACGAAGCGAAGGTCCTTATACATGATGCCGTGAGGCCTTTTGTCACGGACAGGATCATAGATGAGTGTATAGGGGCGCTCGATAGCTATAAAGCAGTGGATGTCGCTATACCGTCGCCCGATACTATAATAAAAATCACTCAGGCAATGCTGATAGACAGTATCCCGGTAAGAAGATACATGATGAGGGGGCAGACGCCCCAGGCCTTTAAGGTCGGCGTTATAAAAAAGGCACATGAGCTGGCGGCAAAGGATAAAAATGACGAGTTCACCGACGACTGCGCGCTGGTATTAAAATATCGCCTCGCCGACGTGTATGTTGTAAAAGGTGAAGAAAAAAATATAAAAGTTACCTATGCCGAGGACCTGTATCTAGCCGATAAACTTTTTCAATTAAAAAGCCGCGATGTCCCTAAGACGATAGCCCTTACCGGCTTAAAAAACAAGGTCATCGTGATATTCGGCGCAAGCAGGGGGATAGGGGAGTCTATTTTGAAAACATCCAGGAGCTACGGGGCAATAGCATACGGCTTTTCTCCGGAGAACGGCGTAGACATAAGGTCTCCGGGGCAGATCGAAAAAGCCCTTCAGGAGGTATATCAAAAAGAGAAAAAAATAGACTTCATCGCTGTCACCGCCGGGGTTCTTCGGAAGGGAGAAATAGAAACCAGGGGCATAGATGACATAAAAGAAGAAGTCGATATAAATTATATAGGCTCCATAAACGCGGTTAAGGCCGGCATAGGCTATATGAAAAAAAGTAAAGGCAGTATGATACTTTTTACTTCGAGCTCGTACACGCGCGGCAGGGCGCTATACTCTGTTTATTCATCTACAAAAGCGGCGATAGTGAACCTAGCTCAGGGGATGGCGGAAGAGCTGTCCGGCTACGGCGTAAGGATAAACGTTATGAACCCGGAGAGGACGGCGACGCCTATGAGAAAAGAGAATTTCGGCGAAGAGCCGGAAGATACATTGCTGAAGCCGGAACAGGTCGCCCAGGCCTCGCTGAAGACTTTGCTTTCGGATCTTACCGGAGAGGTCGTTGATGTCAGGAAAGACTATTAAAAAAATTCTCTCTGCCCTCCTTATTGTTAAAAGTTGTTTTTTAAGATGTTTTTTAATCCTCCCCCTGGCGTACATTGTCCCGAAAAGAAAAAATCTGGTCGTGTTTCTGGGGCATTCCGGTCTATTCGTGGATAACTCTAAGCACCTGTTCCTTTACGTCCACACAGTAATCAAACGCCCCGTCGATCATTATTTCCTTATCGAAGATAAGCAATGGTTCGAGCGGCTGAAAAACGAAGGCCTACCGGTTATATTTCACCCGAGCGCCAGGAGCATGTTAACATTGCTAAGGGCGAAGGTCGCGGTGGTGGACAGGCACAGCTGGGTTTATGATTTTAAGTATCATTTCATGTTCGGGAGCCGGAAGGTGCAGTTATGGCACGGGGTTGGGTTTAAAAAAATAGAGCGCGACATGCCGGAAAGCATCGAATATCTCAAAACCATCAGGGGGAAAATCTATTGGTGGCTGACAAGCAGGTTCCCGAAATATGAGCTGCTTGTCTCAACATCAGAATTTTATACAAAAAACGTATTTTCAACGGGGATAAAGTACAAAAAATGTATTGAGGCAGGCTACCCCAGGAATGATAGCATGTTTGCCGAGCCGGACCGGTTAATGTTGCTGAGCGCCGATGTTAAAAGTATAGAAAAGATCGAGGCGGCCAAACAGGCCGGCCATCGGATAGTTATCTATGCTCCGACATTCAGGAAAAACAACGAAGAGAATTTTCTGAGCGCAGGCACTCTGGATCTCGAAAGGCTATCGGCATTCGGGCGCGAAAAAAAGATGACATTCGTATTGAAGGCCCACATCAACACCCAGCTACAGACGAAAATCGGAGAATTGCCCAACGTGATCCATTATGATAACGGTTCGGACGTCTACCCTGCGTTACGGCTCACGGACGCCATGATAACAGACTACTCCTCTATATACATGGATTACCTTCTGCTGGACAGGCCGCTGATATTTTTCCCGTACGACTATGAGAAATATGTTAAAGAAAACGGCCAGCCGCAGTTCGACTATGACTGGATAACGCCGGGCCCGAAATGCCTTAACCAGGCAGAGCTGGAGAGAGAAATGTCGGAAATCCTGGAGAAGGGCAAAGACGGATACGCGAAGAGGCGCAGAGAGATATTGAACGTGGCTTTTAAACATAAAGACGGCCGCTCTTCGGAACGGATCTGGAGTTTCATATCCGAAAAGTACCTATAATAATGCCGCCCATTCATATAAAAAACGCCAGCATAATCTTACCTGATATTATTTTAAGAAAATCTTTCATAGCTATCAACGGCTCCGCAATAGCGGCAATCGGCAGGAGCGCTCCCCGCAAAAACGCCGCGCCTTTAATGATTGACGCAAAAGATTGTTATATCTCGCCCGGATTTATAGATTCTCATATCCACGGGGACAGCGGCGCGGTATCTTCGAACGAAGTAAAGTCCGGGACCACATCCGCGGTCTTAGCCATATCGTGCGACAGGGCGGCCGGCATCTATAAAAAGATAAAAAACGCGGGAAGGCATGCATGCCTGAATGTGCTGGGCGTCAGGCTCGAAGGGCCGTATATAAATCCCGGGAAGGCGGGCGCGCAGGACAAGCGCTATATAAAAAAACCAGACCAAAAAGAGATATCGGGCATAATAAATAAAAGCGCACCCTTATTAAGAATCATGACGGTAGCGCCGGAATTAAAAGGCTCGGGCAGGCTTATAAAAATTCTCAAAAAAAATAATATCATTGCTTCCATAGGCCATTCAAACGCGACTTATAACGAGGCCGGCGAAGGCATAAAAGCCGGTATAACGCACGCCACTCATCTTTTTAACGCGATGAGCGGCCTTAAAGGGCAGGATCCCGGAGCGGCTTTTGCGGCGCTGCTGGACGACAGGGTTTCTGTGGAGATAATTCTGGACCTGATTCACGTGGCGCCCGAACTTTTTTATATCACATGCAAGGTCAAAGATAAAAACAGGATAATACTGATAACGGATTCTGTCAGGGCCGAAGCGGGCTCCGGCGTAAAAAAGGCCGGCGGCGTTTACAGATTTAAAGACGGCCGGATAGCCGGCTCGTCCCTTACGATGATAAAAGCGGTAGAGAATGCGGTGAAGAGGTGCGGCATTTGCCTGACGGAGGCAGTGAGGTTTGCCGCCTTGAATCCGGCAAACCTTTTAGGCGTAGGCCGGAAAAAAGGATCTATCGCGCCGGGCAAGGACGCCGATCTGGTCATATTCGATAAAGATTTTGATGTAAAAATGACCATAATAAATGGTAAAATAGCGTATCGAAAGAAAGGTTTCTGAAATATGTGCGGGATAATAGGATACATAGGCGAAAGGAAGGCCCAGGAGGTGTTGCTGCGGGGCCTTACCCGGCTCGAGTACAGAGGGTATGACTCTGCAGGTGTTGCCGTTATAGACGGCGACAGGATAAATATGCTGAAGCGGCAGGGCAAGCTGCGCATACTGATCAACGAGCTCAGCACAAAACCTATAGCCGGGACCGTCGGCGTAGGGCACACCAGATGGGCGACCCACGGCGTTCCGAACGATATAAATGCGCATCCTCACCTCGATTGCACCGGTAAGATAGCGGTTGTTCACAACGGGATAATAGAAAATTACCTGGAACTTAAAAAGAATCTAATAAGGGAAGGGCATAAATTTGTGTCGGAAACCGACACGGAGATAATCCCGCATTTGGTGGAAAAGTTTTATAAGGGCAACCTGGAAAAGGCGGTCACCTCAGCGTTAAAATTGCTGAAAGGCTCTTATGCCATCGCGGTCATCCATAAAGACGAGCCGGACAAGGTTGTGGGCGCGAGATGCGACTCGCCCCTGATAGTAGGCGTAGGCAAAGGAGAGAACTTTCTGGCGAGCGACGTACCGGCGGTCCTCGATTACACAAAAGAAGTGATATACCTGGAAAACCACGAAGTCATAACCATAACAAAAAAAGGCGTCTCGGTAAAAGACCTTTCGGGGCGGGCCATAAACAAAAAACCGTGTCCTATCAGCTGGGACATAAGCCAGGCGGAAAAATGCGGCCACCAGCATTTCATGTTAAAGGAAATATCGGAACAGGGCGACGTGCTTAAAAAGATCCTGGAGGAAAGGCTGCTTAAGGGTAAGGTCTCTTTCGAAGAACTGAAGATAAAGGAAAATGATTTCAAGCGGTTCAAAAAAATAGCGATAGTGGCATGCGGCACAGCGTATCACGCGGGGATGACCGGAAAATACATGCTGGAAGAATACGTAAAGATACCCTGTTGGGTCGACACCTCGAGCGAGTTCAGGTACAGGGACCCGATGGTTGACCGCGATACGCTCACGATAATCGTATCGCAATCCGGCGAGACGGCCGACAGCCTCGCCGCTCTCAGAGAGGCAAAGAAGCGCGGCGCGAAGACGCTCGGCATATGCAACGTGCTGGGGAGCTCCATAGCCAGAGAGTCGGACGGCGTCATATACACTCACGCGGGCCCGGAGATAGCCGTAGCCTCGACGAAGGCCTACACCGCCCAACTGGCTATTTTTTACCTTCTGACGATCTACCTGGCGGCCCTGAGGAAAAGCGTTCCTGCGCCGAAGGTAAGAGCCCTTGTGAGAGAATTCAAAAAAGTCCCGGACCTGATGAATGACCTGATCTTTGAATACAGGTCGGATTATAATATAATAGCCGCCTATGCCCAGGAATTTAAAAGATATTATTTCGAAAAACACAATAAATCATATTTTCTTTATCTGGCAAGGAACATCAATTATCCCAATGCCATGGAAGGCGCGCTTAAATTAAAAGAAATATCCTATATAAGCGCGGAAGGCTACCCCGCCGGAGAAATGAAACACGGCCCGATAGCGCTTATCGACGAAAACCCGTGGGTCGTCTGCATAGCCGTGAAATCGAAGACCTATGACAAAATGCTGTCAAATATACAGGAGATAAAAGCCAGGGGCGGCATAATAATCGCCATAGTCACAGAGGGCGACAGGGAGATCCTGCATAATAATATCAATTATGTCATAGAGATCCCGAAAATAAACGAGCTCTTCTCGCCCCTTCTCGTAGTCATACCCTTGCAGCTTCTTGCGTATTACGTCGCGAGGGAATTCGGATATGACATCGACCAGCCGCGCAATCTCGCGAAGTCTGTGACAGTCGAATAAGATAATTAGCAACAACCTTTCTGGGTGATTTATGGCAGGAGAATTATACATAGTGGCCACTCCTATAGGGAACCTCGGAGACATAACTTTCAGGGCGGTAGAAACTCTCAAAGCGGTTGACCTGATAGCGGCGGAAGATACCCGGCACACCAAGATATTGCTCGACAGATACGGCATAACGACCCCCACAACCAGCTATTTCGAATATAACAAGGTGCGTAAGACAGATTATCTGCTGAAAATCCTGAAAGAGGGCAGGTCGGTGGCGCTTGTTTCCGACGCGGGAACACCCGGCATTTCCGACCCGGGATATACGATAATCCGCCTGTGCATAGATAACGGTATCCGGATAGTGCCTATACCCGGGGCGTCCGGATTGTTAACGGCCCTTACCTCTTCCGGCAAGCCGACCGATAAATTTGCCTTCGAGGGGTTTTTATCCAACAAGCAGGCAAGGCGCAGGAACCAGCTGAAAAAACTTAAAGCAGAAGACAGGACCGTCGTGCTTTACGAGTCCCCGCACCGCATTTTGAAACTTCTGGAAGACATAATGGAAATATACGGAGACATTGAGATAGTCCTGGCGCGCGAGCTTACCAAGAAATTTGAGGAAATAAGGCGCGAAAAAGTATCGGCTATGATAGGGCACTTTAAAACGGATAAAGCGCGCGGGGAATTCATAGTAGTGATATAGATGATAACGCCGGGAAAAGGGATTGAGTAAAATTTAAACCCTTTTTGGAATGAAGAAGAAGGAGGAAATTTGGATAAAAAAATCCTTTTTATAAGCCATGAGGCCACGCGCACAGGGGCGCCTCTTGTTTTACTCAACCTCCTGAAATGGCTAAAGAAAAATACCGACATTTCGTTTGAAGTGCTTCTTAAAACCGGCGGTGAGCTTGAACCTGAATTTGCCGAGATTGCCCCGACGTCGGTCTTTTATCGCGGCGGGAACTCGCTGAGCGCAAGAGTATCTAATTATATAGCTCTGAAATTCCCGTATCGCGTCATAAAGTCGGCAAAAAGCGACATAGCCCTTATCTATTCCAATACGGTGATAAACGGCGACTTGCTGGCTCTTTTTTCTGGCACAAAATGTCCGGTCATTTCCCACGTACATGAACTCGAGCACGCGATAGTGCAATATAGCTGGCATTTTGAGAGGGCGCAAAAGTATAGCCAGCATTATATCTGCCCCAGCGTAATATGCAAAAAGAACCTGATAGAAAAACATGGTATACCCGATGACAAGATTGACGTTGTACACAGCTTCATCCCGGTGATCCCGCGCAACCCGGATAATGACAGGTCATTCCGCGATAAAGTCTGCGGCCAGTTAGGTATCCCCGCGGGGGCCGCAATAATATGTGCGTGCGGCCGCGTATCATGGTGCAAGGGGCCGGAGCTATTTATACAGCTTGCGCGTATCTGCCGCAAGCGCTATCCGGACATGCCGGTATATTTTATATGGGCGGGCGAAATGGATTACCGGCTTCGCCGCTTTGAGCTGCAGTACGAAATAGATAATCTGGGGCTTGAGAAATACGTGCATTTTATAGGGCCGCAGAGGAAAGCCATGGACTATATTGCCATTTGCGATGTGCTTGTTTCGACCTCCAGAGAAGACTCTCTTGGGCTTGTTTGTCTCGAAGCCGCCTCCGCAGGTAAGCCAAGCGTGGCGTTTGGCTTACCTGTCGGGGCAAAAGAGTTCATCGAAAACGACAGCGGGTATGTAGTGCCTTACCTTGATGCAGAGGAAATGGCAGAAAAGACGGTTTTGCTGGTAAAGTCCCCGGAATTACGCGATCGTCTTGGCGCGCGAGCCAGGATTAAATTGAACGAAGGGTTCACCACAGAGGTCTGCGCGCCTAAGATACTCAACGTAATCGAACAGGTAATTCGCGCCGGCAAAAATGGCTTGACAAAAATTTAATATATGGGATAATAATAGCCGTAATCAATCAGCGTAACCTTTTAATACCGGTCCAGAGAGCCCGGAAAAGGAGATGAGTTGTGAAGGAATATACCCATTTATCCGTTTAAAGATAGATGGGATTTTTTATGCCCGGCGGCAGGATGCGGGTAAGCAAAAAAGAGGCTCCTTATGAAATTGACAGAAAAATCAAAGATCATGGATAAAAAGGCCATCGATAAATCCCTCGAAAGAATGGCGCATGAAATAGTGGAAAAGCTGAAGGCCGTGGAAGATATAGCCATAGTCGGAATAAAAAACCGCGGTGCATACCTCGGAGAACGCCTCGCCGGCAAAATAGAGAAGATAACCGGCTCAAAGCCCAATGTGGGCGCTCTCGATATAACACTTTACAGAGATGACCTGACCCAGGCCTCGGAACAACCCGTTGTACACGCGACCGAAATCAGTTTTGCGATAGACGCGAAAAAGATAATACTCGTCGATGACGTCCTGTTCACCGGCCGCACTATAAGATGCGCCCTTGACGCGCTCATAGATTTCGGCAGGCCGAGCCAGATACAGCTTGCGGTGTTGATAGACAGGGGCCATAGAGAGCTTCCCATAAGGGCGGACTACGTCGGTAAAAACGTTCCCACATCGCTGAAAGAGACTGTCGAAGTCAAACTCGCCGAATCCGACGAAAAAGACGAGGTCGTTCTGTGTGAAAGGGGCGAGGTGAAGATATGAAAACAGAAAAAGACGGCCGCCCCGTATGGACTAAAAAAGACCTGCTGGGCCTGGAATATCTGTCGCGGGAAGAAATAGCCCTTATACTATATACCGCCGAGAGTTTTAAAGAAGTTACGACGCGCCAGATCAAAAAAGTACCCGCCCTTAGGGGCAAAACCGTTATAAACCTGTTCTACGAGCCGTCGACGAGAACGCGCACTTCATTTGAGCTTGCGGCAAAGAGGTTGTCCGCGGACGTCATCAATGTGGCGATAGAGGCGTCGAGCGTGAGAAAAGGCGAGACACTCATAGATACCGGCAGGAACATTGAAGCGCTCAAGATAGATATAATAGTTGTCAGACACAATACGAGCGGCGCGCCCAATATATTATCGCGCGCGGTGAAGTCCAGCGTGGTGAATGCCGGCGACGGATGGCACGAGCATCCTACCCAGGCCCTCCTGGACATGTTCACATTAAAGTCGAAGCTGGGCAGGATAGAGGGCCTGAACGTAAGCATCATAGGCGACATCGCCCACTCGCGAGTGGCCCGTTCCAATATATGGGGGCTGACCAAGATGGGGGCGAACGTCACTGTCTGCGCGCCCAAAATGCTGATCCCGGATAAAATAGAGGACATGGGCGTCAAAGTCACCACCGACATAGACGAGGCCCTTGAAAAGGCCGATGCCATAAACGTTCTCAGGATGCAGTTCGAAAGGGACGGTGCGCTGGCGTTCCCGTCGAAATTGGAATATTTTAAACAATACGGCGTTACGGCCGAGCGGCTTAAGAAATGCAAAAAAGATATAGTAGTCATGCATCCGGGGCCCATCAATAGGGGCGTCGAAATGTCCAGCGAAGTCGCCGACGGCGCGAATTCGGTTATATTAGAACAGGTCACAAACGGCATTGCCGTGAGGATGGCAGCCCTTTATCTTGTATCCAATGCCAGGGGAAAAGAAATATGAAATATTTAATCAAAAGCGGAAGGCTCATAGACCCGGCTAATAAAATAGACGGGACCCTCGACGTCTTAATATCCGACGGCAAAATAGACAAAGTCGGCAAATCTCTTAACGCAAAACAGGCCAAGGTCATAGACGCGAAAGGCAAGATAGTCGCGCCGGGGTTTGTCGACATGCATACGCACCTGAGAGAGCCGGGCAGGGAAGACGAGGAGACCGTTAGGACGGGAACGCGCGCCGCTATCCGTGGCGGCTTTACAAGCGTCTGCTGCATGCCCAATACGGAACCGGCGATCGACAGGCCCGAGACGGTTGACATGCTGAGGTCAGCGATAAACAGGGACGCCTTGTGCAATGTGTTCATTATAGGTGCGATAACCGAAGGCCGCGGAGGGAAAAAACTCTGCGATTTTAAGGGAATGAAAAAGGAGGGGATAGTCGGCGTATCGGACGACGGCTCTTCCGTGGACGATGAAAATGTTATGACGGCCGCCCTGAAGGAGGCAAAGAAAAATTCCCTTATTATAATAGAGCACTGCGAAGACATGAAAATTTCGGGGGAGGGAGTAGTAAATAAAGGCTTTATATCGACAAAGATGGGGCTCCGCGGCATACCCAGAGAGGCGGAATATGAAAGGGTAAAACGCGACATCGAGCTTGCCAGGCAAACCGACGCGGCCATACACATCGCCCACGTCAGCTGCAAAGAATCCGTCGATATCATAAGGAAGGCCAAACAAAAAAAAGTGAAACTGACCGCCGAAGCCGCACCCCACCACTTTACGCTCACCGACGAATGCTGCGTCACCTACGATACAAATACTAAGATGAACCCGCCGCTAAGGACAAAAGAGGATGTCTATGCGATAAAAAAAGCGATCTCCGAAGGGACCATAGATATAATAGCCACCGATCATGCCCCGCACACAGACGCGGAAAAGGATGTCGAATTCGATTTCGCCCCGTTCGGGATAATAGGATTGGAGACAGCCCTGAGCCTGGCTGTGGCGGAATTTATCGATACCAAGACTATGGGCTGGAACCGGTTGATAGAGGCGCTGTCTGCCGGGCCTGCCGGGATATTGGGCATAAACAAAGGCAGCCTGAAATCCGGCAGCGCCGCCGACGTTATCATAATAGACCCGGAGAAAGAATATATTTATAAAAAAGAACTCATAGAATCAAAATCAAAGAATTCACCTTTCATAAACTGGACCCTGAAGGCAAGGGTTTCGCATGTGTTCGTTGCGGGAAGGCTGGTCATGAAAGACGGCGTGATATCAGAATGAGCTTTATAGCCGATTTCCACATACACTCGAAATATTCGAGGGCCACATCCAAAGAGATGGACCTTGATTCTCTGGTTAAGTGGGCCAGGATAAAAGGCATTTCGATGCTCGGTACGGGAGACTTCACTCATCCCGTGTGGCTTTCCGGGCTAAAGTCCAAGCTTAAAGAGGTGGAATACGGCATCTATATATACCAGAACATATATTTCGTACTTACCGCGGAAGTATCGAACATATATTTCAAAGCAGGCAGGACAAGAAAGGTCCACAATATGATATTCGCGCCGTCCATAAAGTGCGTCGAAGAGATAAACGACGTCCTTTCCGCTCACGGCGACCTATCGAGCGACGGCAGGCCTATCCTGAACATGGAATGCGACAAGATGGTAAAGGCTGTTTCCGGGATAAACGAAGACATATTTTTCGTTCCGGCACACGCGTGGACGCCGCACTTCAGCATATTCGGGTCGAATTCAGGGTTCGATTCTCCCGAAGAATGCTTTGAAGCGGAGACGCCGAAAATATTCGCTATTGAAACAGGGCTCTCAAGCGACCCCGGGATGAACTGGCGATGGTCAAGGCTCGACAGGTTTTGCCTCACATCGAATTCCGACGCGCATTCGCCGTCAAAGATAGGCCGTGAGGCGAACGTCTTCAGGGCGAAAATAAATTATAAAGAGCTGGCGGAGATATTAAAAAAGAAAGACAAAGAGAGGTTTTTATATACGATAGAATTTTTCCCGGAAGAAGGCAAATACCACTGGGACGGCCACCGCAACTGCAAGGTCAGGCTTTCCCCGTCCGAATCGAAAAAAATAAATAATACATGCCCGGCGTGCGGTAAAAAGGTGACCGTAGGGGTCATGCACAGACTGGACGACCTTGCCGACAGGCCGGACGGCTTCGCGGACAACTCAAGCCCCTCGTTCAGAAGCGTCGTCCCGCTCGCGGAGATACTGAGCGATTGCCTCAAGGTAGGAGCGGATTCGGTTACCGTCGAGAGGGAATATATGCAGCTTATCAAAAACTTCGGGAATGAATTTAATATACTACTGGATATGCCGGAGGAGGAGCTGATCGCCGGCTGCCCTCCGAAAGTAGCGAAAAGCATCATGAACGTCCGGAAGGGCAATCTGGAGATAGCCCCGGGATACGACGGCGAATACGGCAGGGTGAGCGTGCTTAAAGAAGGGGAAGAGGCCTCGGACAAACAACTAAGCTTCTTCTGAAAATTATGAAACAGCTGGAAGTAAAGATCCTTGAAAATAGAAAAATAGCGCAGGACTTTTATAAAATGCGGCTCGAGTCGCCTTACCTTGCCGCCAATACAAAGCCCGGCCAATTCTTCGAAGTGAAATGCTCGGAAAGCGGCGATCCGTTGCTGCGAAGGCCGCTCGGCGCGCACAGGATACTTAAAAACGGCATCGAACTTTTATATAAAATAGTGGGCAGGGGCACGGTTGCGCTATCCGGGAAGAATGCCGGCGAACGCCTGGACATTATAGGCCCCCTGGGCAACGGCTTTACATTATCCCGCGCATACCCTGTTTTAATAGCCGGAGGCACAGGAGTGGCGCCGCTCGTTGCGCTTGCCGAGGAATTGACAAAAAGAAAGAACAGGCCGTATATAATAATAGGGGCAAGGACAAGGGCTCACCTGTTGTGCGAAAAGGAACTGGCAGAATTTTCGGATTCACTTAAGGTGGTAACGGAGGACGGGTCAAAAGGGCCAAGGGGCCTGGCAACCGCGGTGTTAGAAAAATATTTATCGGTTTCCGGGCCTCGTGTCCCGGCCATTTACGCATGCGGGCCTACCGCCATGCTGAAGGCGGTGGCCGGTATCGCCGGGCGCAAAAGAATCCCGTGCCAGGTGTCTTTAGAAGAAAAAATGGCATGTGGCGTCGGGGTTTGCCTGGGCTGCCCGGTTAAGATGAAGGGTAAGGGCGAGGGTTACAAGATGGTGTGCAAGGACGGGCCGGTATTCAACGCGGAGGAGATAGCTTGGTAGACTTATCGGTAAAGATAGGAAAGCTTAAACTTAAAAATCCCGTCATGGTCGCGTCCGGGACTTTCGGGACGGAGTATGCGGCCCTTACAGACGTAAAGCTTCTCGGGGCTTACATCGCAAAGACGATAACGTTGAGGGCGCGCACGGGCAACCTCCCGCCCAGGATCAGTGAAACCGCCTCCGGCATGCTAAATTCCATAGGCCTGGAAAATAAGGGGCTCTCCTATTTCATAAAGGAGAAGATGCCGGAGCTTGCCAGGCTTGGGACGCCGGTAATAGTGAGCATAGCGGGAGACGATGAAGGCGAGTTTGTCGAATTGACGAAAAAGTTAAGCGCTGTAAAAAAGGTTGCCGCGTTGGAGCTGAACCTTTCGTGCCCGAATATAAAATACGGTTCGCGCGAAGGCCTGCTCGCGCAGGACGAAAAGGCCACATACCGGATCATTAAAAAAGTCCGCGCCGCGACAAGCCTTACCCTGATAGCGAAACTCTCCCCGTGCGTCACAGACATAACCAGGATAGCGAAAGCGGCGCAGGCGGCAGGCGCGGATGCCGTCTCGCTTGTAAATACTTTTCCTGCCATGTCGGCAGATATCGGCTCCGGAAGGCCCAGGCTCGGCAATGTCACGGGCGGTTTAAGCGGCCCTGCCATAAAGCCGATAGCCTTGAAGATGGTCTGGGACACCTACAATCGCGTCGATATACCTATAATAGGAATAGGCGGCATAATGAATCACAAAGACGCCGTCGAGTTCATGATCTGCGGCGCGACGGCCGTCCAGATCGGGACCGCTAATTTCGTGAACCCGGGCTCGGCCATTGAGATAATAACGGGCATAAAAAAATATTTAGACAAAACAAAAATAAGCAAAGTAAAACAGCTGACAGGTTCGCTAAAAATAGGATGATATACTAAAAAAGAGGGTTTATATGAATTCTAAAGACAGGCTGATAGTTGCGCTCGACTTTGACAGTGAGGACAAGGCGATAGCGATGGTGGAGAAGCTGAAAAACGATGTTAAATTCTTTAAGGTTGGGCTTGAGCTTTTTATTTCATGCGGGCCCGGCATACTGGAAAGGGTCCGCGAGGCGGATTGCGCCGTTTTTCTGGACCTGAAACTGCACGATATCCCGAATACCGTCAGGAAGGCCGCCGCCGCGGCGGCGAGGCTCGGCGCATTCATGATCAACGTTCACGCATCCGGCGGATACGAGATGATGAAAGACACTGCCGAAGCGGTAGCGATAGAGGCGGACAGGCTGGGGCTCGAGGCGCCCAAGATACTCGCGGTCACCGTACTGACCAGCATGGACGAAAAAGCCTTGAAGAAAACCGGCATAGGTGGTAGTATTCAAAAACAGGTTTTAAAGCTGGCTCTCCTTGCAAAGGACGCCGGGCTTGACGGGGTGGTCGCCTCCGCGCACGAGACAGCGCTCATACGCAAAAAGATGGGCAAGGACTTTCTGATCGTGACGCCCGGGGTCAGGCCGGCCCTGGCCGCTGCCGGCGATCAGAAAAGGATCGCTACGCCACGCGGCGCCATAAAATCAGGCGCAGATTACATTGTGGTAGGCAGGCCGATAACAGAGGCAAGGGACCCGCTCCTGGCGGCTCAGAGCATACTGAAAGAGATAGAAGAGTGACGGAAAACGAAGTATTGAAATTATTCGATAAATATAACGCGCTTCTTACGGGCCATTTCAGGCTTTCGAGCGGGCTGCACAGCGAAAGATACCTTCAGTGCGCGCTCGTCCTTCAATATCCGGACGTAGCCGCTAAAATGGCGAAAGCCATTGCGGAAAAATTTTCCGCGGACAAGATCGACGTTGTCGTAGGGCCTGCCCTTGGTGGCGTAACGATAGCCTACGAAGTCGCGAGGGCCATAGGCGTGAGGGGGCTATTTACCGAGCGGCAGGACGGCGCGATGGTCCTTCGCAGGGGATTCTCGATAAAGCCGGGTGAAAAAGTCCTGGTCGTGGAGGACGTGATAACTACCGGCGGCTCGACAAAAGAAGTGATAAGTGTCGTAAAGGCATCGGGCGGCATAGTAGCGGGCGTGGGGAGCGTGATAGACAGGAGTTCCGGCGGAGCGAATTTCGGCGTAAAGTTCGAACCGCTTGCTAAATTAAAGATAGAAACTTTTGAAGAAGGCTCCTGTCCTCTTTGTAAGAAAAATATACCGGTCACAAAACCGGGTTCCAGGCCGGGCAAGTAGCTCAGTTGGTTAGAGCATTCGGCTTACATCCGAAAGGTCACAGGTTCAAGTCCTGTCTTGCCCACCATATCAAGTGGTGTTTGACTGCCGATTATAAGGTAAAGCCAGGGACTTGAAGCCAATTTGCGCTGACGAATAGGAAGAAAAGGCCTTTGGCCGACAGCAAATTGGCCGGTCCGAAGCGAGCACTGCGAGCGAAGGACCAAGTCCTGTACCAAAAGATCCTTTTCCAGCACTCCGTACAAAAACATGAATAGACCGGTAAAAAATGACGGAACATTTATTCTGGGAGCCGGCGTAACAGGGCTGGTTGCCGGGTTTACTACCCATGCCCCCATATTCGAAGCCAAAGGCCACCCCGGGGGGATATGCGCATCCTCTTTTATAAGGGCCGCTTCGGCAAAAGCGACTTACAGATTCGAGACCTGCGGAGGCCACTGGATATTCGGTTCGGATAAAAAGGTAGAGAAGTTCATAAATAAATTTACAGACACCGCGAATTACTCCCGCCGGGCATGCGTATATTTCAGCAAAAAAGACCTGTCAATACCGTTCCCAATCCAGAACAATCTGCGCTTTTACGATAAAGAACGGGCGCAAAAGATATTGGAAGAGATAAAGCAAAAACATCCCGGCCTACCGCGCACGATGAAAGAGTGGCTTAAGCATAATTTCGGCCCGACACTGTGCGAGGATTTCTTCTACCCGTTCAATTCCTTATATACGGCAGGATTGTACGATAAAATAGCTCCTCAGGACGCGTATAAGACACCGGTGAATATATCCGACATTGTAAAAGGGATGCGCGCCGGCACCCGGCCGGCAGGATATAACACAGAATTCATTTATCCTCCCAGCGGCCTTAACACATTCATCGAACGCCTTGCCGGATCGTGCGAGATACATTTTAATAGAGAAGCCAGGCGTATTGATACCGGCAGCAGGACGATCTATTTTAAAAAAGGCAGGCCGGTCCGGTATAAAAATATAATTTCCACAATCCCGCTGAATAATATGATAGCGATGACGGGCATAAAGATTAACGCAAGGCAGGACCCGTTCTCTTCGGTGCTCGTGCTGAATATAGGCGCAAGGCGCTCCGGCAATAGCCCCAAAGACCACTGGCTTTACATACCGGACGCCAGGGCCGGTTTTTACCGGGTAGGATTTTACAGTAATGTTAACAATTCTTTTATATCGGGTGACGTCGCTCAATCCGCGAAGAGAATCAGCATATATGTAGAGAAGGCTTATGGGGCCGGCGGAAAGCCTTCCGAAAAAGAAATACGCCGTTATGTTTCCTCTGTCAGCG
>JAKLDX010000039.1 GCA_022703295.1 Candidatus Omnitrophota bacterium | reverse complement strand
TGGGTCGCGCCGTCCGGCCCGACGGAGATCCCGCCGTGCGTCCCAGCTATCTTGACGTTAAGGTTCATGTAAGCGACCGATATCCTTATCTGGTCCCACGCCCTGCCTGAGGCGAATACGCCGAAGGTGCAGGCGAACGGTATCTTACCGGCAAGGGCAAAACCGGCTGCCGTTCCGATCATATCCTGTTCGGCCACTCCCATGCCGAAGAACCTGTCCGGAAAACTTTTCTTGAACCATGCCGCCCTGGTTGAATCGGTCAGGTCCGCCGACAATACAACGACATCCTTATTCCGCTTACCCAGTTCCATCAGGCCCTCGCCAAAGCCGTCTCTTGTCGGGACCATCTTCATTTTCTCTTCGCCCATTTGTGCCTTTCGCCCTATTTTTTTACCAGATCCTCAAAGCTGATCTTATTTTTTCGCAGACTTTCCAAATCGCTCTTTGACACCTTTAAAACTCTGGAGCTCGGTATGTCCAATATTTCAAAATAATCAAAATCTTCGTACTTATAGCCGTAAAGGACCTTATTGATGATCGTTAAGGCCGTACGGAAAACCACATCAGGCAGCTCTTTTCTTTCGATATCCGTAAAAATTTTAGGTTCAGCCTGCACCTCTAATCTGAAAAACCGCTTGCCCTCTTTTGTCTGATAAGAACCCTTGGAGGATTTTATCATGTAGGATGCCGAGATATCCTTGTCTTCCCTGAATTCTATCTTCATCCTGTTCGCTATCTGTTCGGCCAGGAATTCGGGAAGCGTTATATCCTTTATGAAAAAACGGCCGTTCCAATAACCTATGTCCCCCAGGGCAGTCGGCTCGCTCCTGAAAAAATCGTTCATCACCTCGGACTGCCATTTATTCTCGATGCCCATCTTTTCGAAAACTTCTTTGACGGCGCGCTCCTTCTGCGCTTGAGGATTGAGCTTCAGGTCGAAAAGTATCCTCCTGCCGTATTCACCCCGTGAGATATCGTTTAGAAGTGCCCTTTTGACGTCGTACACATATTTTATTATCACGAACTGCACTTCCGGGATGCGGGCATCGTGTACTATTACGCAGTAAAAATCAAAGTCCGCATCCGTCGAAAGGACGACTCTAGTAGCACTCGTTATGACATCGTCTATCTTTTCGCCCGCGCTTTTCGTCAGGCCGAAATTAAAATCCAGAAGGTCTTCGGACAACGGAAGATAAATGGCTATCGTCTTCCCCAAAGTATCGACTTTTACGTCCAGCTTATATTCTTTCTTGCATATCTTGACTATTGATTCTTTAAGCTTTCCTTTGGGATAGGTGGGATAGCACCCCGTCAAATTGATAAGCAGCCAGCAACCGGCGATCAGTAAAATAAAAAAAGTGGTGCTGCGGCTTTTCGCTATCATTACCTGGTGCTCATGCCCCTTACGCTGACCTTACCGTACTCTTTGAATATGGCGTCTATCTCGTCATAATCAAGCTCTTGTTTTTCCAAAAGCTCTTTCACGAAACGTTCGGCTACCTCTTTTTCTTTATTGAGAAGGTCTTCGACGTCTTTCAGACAGCTCTTTATTATCTTGTTCGTTTCCTGATTCAACGTTTCTTTCGTCCCGTCTGATATCTGCGATTCCGGTATCAGGGTATAATCTCCGATCAGCCCCGAATCATTCATGCCCCATCGCCAGACCATGTTATGGGCTATCGACATCGCCTGCCTGAAATCGGAATCCACTCCGTCGGAAGTAGTATTGAACCTCATCTTCTCGGCCGCAAAGCCCGCCAGGCATATCTTTATATCGGACAGAAGCATTTCCCTGTCCCTTGTAAAGCGCTCCTCTATGGGGTTCTCGTGCACCACTCCGAGGGCGCCCCTCCTGCCTATGATCGACGCCTTGAATACGTCTTTGGTCGGATGGAGCATATACAGGACTATCAGGTGGCCTGTCTCGTGCCACGCCACCATATCCTTTTCTTTGGGGGTCAGGTTGAAATTGTGTTTCGTGCCCATCTCTATGCGCTCGATCGCCTCGATGATGTCATCATCCTCTATAACATCTCTCTTGTTCCTGGTAGCTATCAGCGCCGACTCCTTAACTATGCTCTCTATTTCCGCCGGCGTTTTGTATACGGCTTTTCGCGCAAGCCTTTTTACATCTACAGTGCTTTTATTGTATTGGACTTTGCTCAGATAGAAATCAAAAAGCTTCTCTCTTTCCTCCAGGTTCGGCCTGTCGATGTACAGGATCCTGTCGAAACGGCCGGGTCGACGCAGCGCCCTGTCGAGCGTGTCTTCCGGGGCGTTCGTCGCGCCTATCACTATTATATTCTGTGCCGGGTTTGGTTCTCCGGGCCTTTCCTCTACTTCCTGAAGTCCGTCCATCTCCGCCAATAGCTGGTTCTGGGTGGATTTCCCCTCTCCCGTGCCGCCGAAAACCGAGAATGCCCTTTTCCTCGCCACCGCATCCGGTTCGTCTATGAACACAATGCACCCGCCGTAACTGTAAGCAAGGTCTCTGGCCTTTTTAAATAAGGCCCTCATCCTGGAAGCGCCGACTCCGACGAACATCTCGACAAATTCGCTTCCGGACATCGATATGAACGGCAGCCCCGTCTCGGTAGCTATGGCTTTTGCCAGATATGTCTTGCCGCAGCCCGGAGGGCCGAACATCAGTATGCCGCGCAGTATCTTGCCGCCTATCTTTTTGACACGCACCCTGTCCCTTATGAGCTCGACTACTTCTTTGGCCTCATTCTTCACATTATCCATGCCTATGACATCGGACCATTTTACATTTACCAGCTCACCGCGTATCGTCAGCTTGCGGCTTGATTTTGAAAATCCTCTCCCGAGGACAACGGTATAGAGCCACACGAATATCGCGGCGTTGAACGCGAATAAAAGTATCTGCATTGGAAGCTGCGCCAGCGTGATGTTCCGGTAGAAAGATTCGAGCGACATCATCCCCCAGATCGCGAGAAGTATTAAAATGATTATCGTCAGGGTAACCGTTATCTTGACCCAGTGCGTCTTTAACGTCATCTTCCATTTTCTAGGAATCATATTGTTCTCCTTGTAATAGACAGTGTTAGCTTAAATCTAAAAACTCAAATCTCAAAACTATAACTAAAAATTTAAAACTAAAATCCAGGTCCGAAGGACACAACAGTTTTAAGATTTTAAATTTAAGTTTTAAGTTTATTTAAAGCCTCGTCCAATTCCTTGACAGCCTTCTCGTACTCTTCCTTCTTCGGCGCTATGCCGTGCCATTCGACTTTATTCTCGACGAAAGAAACTCCCTTGCCCTTTACCGTATGCGCTATTATCACGGTGGGCCTGAGCTTGACCTTCTCCGCTTCATCAAGCGCATCCATCATTTTTTCGATATCGTGGCCGTCGGCCTCTATCGTATTCCACCCGAAATCTTTCCATTTGTGGACGAACGGCCCCATGTCTTTTATATCGCAGCAGAACCCGTCTATCTGAAGCTTATTGAAATCTATTATCGCGCAGACATTATCCAGTTTATAATGCGCGGATGTCATCACGGCCTCCCATACCTGGCCTTCGTTCGTCTCCCCGTCTCCCATAATGCAATATATCCTGAAATTAAGCTTATCGAGCCGCGCGGCAAGAGCGATACCGTTGGCTATCGAAAGGCCCTGTCCGAGCGAACCGCTTGATACCTCGACTCCAGGCAATCCTATCTGCGGGTGGCCCTGCAGCTGGCTTCCCATCTTACGCAGCCCCCAGAGCTTCTCTTTCGGGAAATACCCCTTGTTAGCAAGTACCGCATATAGCGCCGGGCATCCGTGGCCTTTGGATAACAGCAATCTGTCGCGCTCGCGGCCCTTGGGATCCCCGGGGTCGCACCTGAGCTTGTAATAATAGAGGGATATCAATATCTCGACGAGCGACAGGCTCCCGCCGGTATGCCCCGACCCGGCAAGCGTCAGCATCTTCAGTATATCTTTTCGTACCTCTATGGCCTTCTTTTTCAGTTCCAAAATATTCGGTCGCGTCATTTTTTCTTTATTCTCTCCAGTTTTTCCCTGACATTTTTTTGTTTCGGGTCTATCTTCAGCGATCTTTCCCATTCGAGCCTGGCCCGGTCGCGTAATCCCTTTTCAAAATATGCGTCCCCTAAATGGTCCCTTATGGCCGGCTCATCAGGGTCAAGATTCACGGCCTTTTCTAACTCTGAAACGGCCTCGTCAATTTTCCCTTTTTTGAAATATGCCCATCCCAGCGAATCGACGTAGGCGCCGTTATTGGGTTCAAGCTCAATGGCCTTTTTTATCAAAGATACCGCTTCGTCAAGGTTGACGCCTTTATCGGCAAATATATAGCCTAGATAATTATATGCATCCTGGTGCGACGGGTCCAGCCGTATCGTTTCCCTGAATTCATTAATCGCAAGCTCATCTTTTTTAAGTTTGTCGTAAAGTACACCCATAAAAAAGTGCGCCTGCGCGGAATTCTTATCTACTTCGAGCGCCTTATTATAATACTTAAGCGCCTCATCGGGCCTGTCGTCTGTGCTATAGGAATACCCGAGAGCTATATAAAGTTCCGCATCTTTTACGCCTAAGGACAGGGCTTTTTCAAGTACCGCCACGGCCTCTTTATACCGTTTTTCCTTCAGGTATATATCCGCGAATTCTATGTACGACCGGGCGTCCTTAGGGTTAAGTTTTATTAAAGTTTCGTAACGTCTTATGGCCTCATCTGTCCTGTTTGCCCTGTAATATACGATTCCGAGATGGTGATAAAGCGACGCGTTGCCGGGATCTATCCGGAGAGCTCTCTCGTAATTAGCGATGGCTTCCGGAAAGTCCTTCTTCATTTCGTACAGCACACCTAGCCCGGTGTAGCCTTCGGCGTAATCGGGGCTGACCCTGACCGCTTCTTTCAGTTTAGCGATCGCGTCATCCACCCTGCCCATCCGGGAATATATGACACCCAGATTAAAATACAGAGCGCTCGAATTTTTTTCTTTTTCGAGCATCTTCTCGTAGATGGCGGCAGCCTCAGCCATCTTCTTCTGTAAAATAAATATATCTGCCAAAGAGCCGAGCGCCCAGACCGATTCCGGCTCAAGACGCGTTATGCCTTCGTACTCCCTTTGCGCGTCTTCGAACTTTTTAGAATATGTATATAACAAAGCCAGCAGGAATTTCGGTTGTGTATCGGTCGGATCAAGAAGTTTCGCCGTCTTTAATTCTTCTATGGCTTCATTATTTCTATTAAGCAGTATGTAATCGCCCGCAAGCCTTGTATGTATGCAGCTTACGTTCGGCTCGATCGCCAGGGCCTTTTTATATTCCGATACGGCTTTTTCGGTATTGCCGTCGCCATCATAAATAATGCCCATCGTATAATGGGCAAGCGATTCGGAAAGAGGCGTTGATTGCCGCTTGTTGCCGGAGAAAAAATTCCGCAGCCGAAGAGCCTGTTTTTTTGAAACCGTATCCGGAGCTGCCGCGTCTAAATTATTAATCAGAAATATCAGAGAAAAAATGAAAATCGCCGGGAAAAATATGATCTTTCGCAATGACACTATGATCTCAGGCTCTTGTTAGCTGTTTTTGGCTGTCAGCTTTCAGCTATCAGCAAAAAAATCTTAATGCTGAAGGCTGAAAGCTGACGGCTTGGTTATTTCTTCTTATGGCGGTCTCTTCTCATTCTTTTTTTTCTTTTGTGCTTCGCCATCTTCGCTCTTTTACGCTTACGTCCGCAAGGCATCCAAGTCACCTCCTTAAGCTTTCAGTTTTCGATCACACTAGCTGAAAGCTGACAGCTGATAGCTTAAAGCTCAATATATAACTTTATTCAACGGATACTCTATTATACCTTCGGCACCCGCTTTTTTCAGTTTCGGTATGAGATGTTTGACCGTCTTCTCGTCTATTATAGTGTCAACGTCAACCCAATTAACATCTGAAAGGTTTGATATGGTGGGTTTTTTCATTGCCGGCAGAACTCCTAAAACCGATTTAAGGTCTTTCTTCTGCACATTCATCTTCAGGCCGACTTTCTCTTCGGCTATGATAGCCCCTTTTAAAAGCATCGCCAGGTTCTCGATCTTATCCCTCTTCCAGGGAGTCATCCAGCTTTTTCTGTTCGCTATCAATTGCGTCGTCGATTCGCACACCGTCGCGACTTCCCTCAGTTTGTTCGCCCTGAGGCTGGACCCCGTCTCGGTCACCTCGACTATGGCATCCACCCCTATCGCCGCCTTTACCTCTGTCGCGCCCCAGCTGAATTCGACGTTCGCGCTTACTTTATTCTTTTTCAGATATTCCTTCGTGACATTGACCAGCTCTGTAGCTACTTTTTTGCCTTTAAGGTCTTTCACTTTTTTTATTTTCGATTCCTGCGGGACCGCAAGGACCCACCTGACAGGCCTCATGCTCTGTTTGGCATATATAAGCTCCGCCACCCTCACTACCTTCGATGCATTCTCCAATATCCAGTCATTTCCCGTTATCCCTACGTCAAGTATGCCGTCCTCGACGTACCTGGACATCTCCTGAGCGCGGAAGAGTATGACCTCTATCTCCTCGTCATCTATCGACGGGAAATACGACCTTTCGCTTATGCCTATGTAGAATCCCGCCTTGCGGAACATCCTGACAGTGGCTTCCTGCAGGCTCCCCTTCGGCAGTCCCAATTTAAGTTTCTGATTTCTCGGTTCCATATGTTTTAATAATTAAGTGTTTTTGACTGGAGCGCTTATAAATAAGGCCGCTCTCCTTTACCTTGGTCGCAGGATTTATAGGCCATCTTCTTCTGGCTGAAATCCTTTTTTTCAAGACCTTTTTCACGTTTATTCATTTTACATAATACGGCCTTGAAAGTCAAGGTAAGTTTAACCCGCAGAGTTTATGTTCCGGCCGGGGACTTACGGGGATTCAATATTTCTGTAATAATATCAATATAGCCTTTATTATATCCAATGGCGCCGGCGGGCAGCCGGGGATGTGGGCAGAAACCGGAAGGATGCTCTTTACGCCGCCTTCAATATAGTAAGAATTCCTGAATATCCCTCCGTCAGCGGCGCAATCGCCTAACGTTATCACGAGTTTCGGGCCCGGCATAGCGTCATAAGTCTTTTTCAGGGCAAGCGCCATGTTCCTGGAAACGGGCCCTGTGACCAAAAGCGCATCGGCATGCCGCGGCGAGGCGACGAAATCCACTCCGAACCTCTGAATGTCATATATGGGGTTCGTAGTGGCTATTATCTCGGATTCGCACCCTCCGCACGAGCCGGTGTCGACCTCTCTTATATGAAAGGACCTGCCAAATTTACTTTGTATCAGGGCCTTCAGCTCTTTTCCTAAGATCTCTGCATCCGGAGACAGTCCGGGGCCTTTTACGGCTATGGGCCTGGTGACGATACCTTTCAATAACCTGTTTTTAAGTATGTTCAGCATATTTTTATAAATCGTTTCCCGAATAAGAAAGGTCAAAACTTTTATTGCATAAGGGAAAGTCCGGTATTATATTACCCAGAACCGCGAATGAAAGCCCCTGCCAATTATGAAAAGAAGGATCGACGATCTTGCATCTCTCTATCGTCCCGTCAGGATTCAGCCTCACCCAATAAAGCACGGGGCCCCTCCACCCTTCCGCATATCCGAGCGCGTACCCGTCCCGGGCATCTGTCTTTTCGCTTATACACTTTCCGTTCTTGACGTCAAGCTTTTCGAGCATCTGTTTTATGACCCTTACCGATTCCCTGAATTCCGCAACCCTGACCTTCAGCCGCGCCGATACGTCACCCGCGGCCTGTTTTGCCGGGTTAAACCTGGCCTTCTCATAAATGCCGGGAAAATCTTTTCTCAGGTCCATTGGTATGCCGCTTGCGCGGGCGGGAAGCCCCACGATCCCGAGGTCTTCGGCCGTTTTCTTCTTCAATACGCCGGTCGAATCGACCCTGTCCATGAATGAAACGCTCGAATACAGCATCGTTTCCAGTTCGTTAAAATCTTTCGAGATTTTCCTGAGAAAACTATTGAGATGCGATATGTCATTTTTCGAAAGGGCGCGCCTTACTCCGCCTATACTGTTAAAGCCCCTGATATACCTGCTGCCCGTCAGCCGGTGATTCAGCGCCAAT
>JAKLDX010000038.1 GCA_022703295.1 Candidatus Omnitrophota bacterium | reverse complement strand
ACGATACGCGGATACAAGGAAAGAAGGGTAAGCCCGCAGGATCCAGGGAACCAGGAGCCTATCGGAGGAAATTCTATATTGCTCGCAAATGCTGAATTGACGTTTCCGCTGTATGAAAAAATCCTCAAAGGCGCCGTATTTTTTGACACGGGCAATGTATGGCCGAGGGCCCAGGACTTTCTTTCTGACAGTAAATTGAGGGCCGGCGCAGGATTGGGCGTCAGGGTGAAGACGCCTCTTGGACCAGTCAGGCTGGATTACGGTTGGCCGATCGTTAAGAATTATGATGATAAACAGGAAGGGCAGTTTTATTTCAGCATGAGCCGTGGTTTTTAACCGGTAAAAAAAGGAGGAGTACGCATGAAGAAGTTAGTAGGGTTGTTTGTGGCCGCGTTATTTTTTCTTGGGTTATTCATTGGCACGGCCGGAGATGTTTATGCCAAGGAATACAAGATAGGTTATGTTGACCTGGCCAAGGTCTTTGATGACTATAAGAAGACCAAGGATTCGGAAAAAACTCTGAACGAACAAGGCAAAGCGAAAGAAGCGGAAATGAAGAAGATGATAGATGAGCTTAAAAAACTCAGAGACGAGCAGGCGCTTCTTTCCGATAAAGCCAAAGCCGAGAAACAGGCTGCCATAGACCGGAAGAGAATGGCGCTTCAGGAATTCGAACGCTCGACCAGGGACCAGCTGGTAAAGGAAAGAAACGATATCCTTGCCGGTATCATGAAGGACATAGAGAAGGTAGTAGCTGATTATTCGAAAGAAAAAGGCTATGATATTGTGATGAATTCACGTATGCTTCTCTATTCATCCCAGCAGGATGACCTGACGGCCGAAGTGTTGAGCAGGCTGAATAAGTAGCATATTGCAAAAAGCTAAGAGCGCAAAGTTCAAAACAGTTTATTTTTTAAAAAAAGGTTTTGAGTTTTGCGCCTTAGTTTATTATTAAACACACAAGGGGTAGATGATATGGCAAAGACGCTTAAAGAGATAGCCATGTTTGTAGGCGGAGAGCTGTCCGGCAGCCCGGATATAGTGATAAAAGGGATAAATGGTATAAAGGAGGCCGGTGAAGGTGACCTATCTTTTATAGTGAGCACACAATACGAAGACCTTGTAGAGGCCTCCGGCGCAAGCTGCGTTGTTATCCCTAAACAAGTCAAAAGAAGCTTCTCGAAGCCTACGATAAAGGTCGAAAACCCCTCGACGGCTCTTTCGAAAATATTGGATGTTGTGCTTGCCGGAAGGATACCTCACCCGAAGGGCGTTCATCCTACCGCGATCGTGCATGAAAATGCCAAGCTGGCAAAAACCACGGCATTGGGCGCGTATACGGTTATCGAGGAAGGCGCGTCCATAGGTGAGAATACCAAGGTGTACCCCTTTTGCTATATAGGTAAGAATACCAAAATAGGGCGGGACTGCATATTTTACCCCGGTGTTACTATCCGGGAGGAAGTAGTTATAGGCGACCGTGTCATTATACATCCGGGGACTGTCGTCGGAAGCGACGGGTTCGGTTATGATATACAGAAGGACGGAACACAGGTCAAGATCCCGCAGATAGGCATTGTGATTGTGGAAGACGATGTTGAGCTGGGGTCGTGCGTCACCATAGACAGGGCTAGGTTTAACAAGACGGTTATAGGCAAGGGGTCAAAGATCGACAACCTGTGCCAGATAGCGCATAATGTTATAATAGGACCCGATTGCGTTATCGCGGCTCAGTCCGGCATAGCGGGAAGCTCCGAGTTAGGCAGGAATGTCGTATTCGGCGGCCAGGTAGGCGTGGCTGACCATGTAAAGCTCGGCGATTTTGTTATCGCAGGCGCTAAATCCGGCATATCTAAATCTCATCCGGCAAAGACCACTCTCTTTTGGTATCCGGCGAAACCGGTTGACAAGGCAAGAGATATATTAGCGTCTGTGGGGCTGCTTCCCAAGCTCTTTGAAAGAGTCAGGGCTCTGGAAGCGAAAATAAAAGAGTTAGAGAATAAGTGATCCTGCGGCATGGCCTGCGGCATGACAATGGCCTTGCTCAGGATCATGGTGAGCGAAGCCGAACCATGACAAGACAAAGGACGATAAAGGATACCGTCAGTATTGAAGGCGTAGGTCTCCAGACCGGAAAGAAAGTAGTATTAAGCCTTAAGAGCTCCCCGGCGAATTCAGGAATAAATTTCATAAGGACCGATCTTCCGAATAAACCCCTGCTGAACCTTCAATCATTGGGCATGCCCGCTCCCGAAGCGTCACCGGAACGCAGGACGACGCTTTCCATGGGACCCGTTCAGGTCCAGACCACGGAGCATCTCCTGGGCGCGTTGTCAGGCCTGTCTGTAGATAACATCGTCATAGAGCTCGACGGTGCGGAATTGCCGGGGCTGGACGGGAGCGCAAAAGGTTTTGTCGATATTATAAAAAAGGCCGGGATACTGGAGCAGGACGCTTCGAGGAAGATCTTAAAGATCAGGGAACCGGTATGGCTTAAAGACGGAGATGCTTTCTTGGCGGTCCTGCCGGATGAAAATTTCAGGGTATCATATACCATGTCGTATAAGAACGAAGCGATCCCGGCACAATATTTCGATATCGTGGTCGATGAAAAGAGTTTTGAACGTGAGATAGCCGCTGCAAGGACATTCTGCCTTAAGTCGGAGGCGCTTGTCCTTTTGGCTATGGGCCTTGGCAGGGGCGTGGGTTTGAATAACATCCTTATCATGGGCAGAAAAGGGCCTTTCGGGAATAAACTAAGATTTAAAAATGAGCCCGTTCGCCATAAGATACTGGACCTTATAGGGGATCTGTACCTTCTGGGAATGCCGGTAAGGGCGCATGTCATAGCTATAAAGAGCGGGCATAAATTAAATATGGAACTCGTAAAAAAGCTGAAAGGGCTATCCTAAAGGAGATGAATATGGCAAATACTGAGATCGATATTCGCGGCAAAGTTCTGGATGTAAATATAATACAGAAGATACTACCTCACCGGTATCCGTTTTTACTGGTGGATAAAGTGCTTGAGGCGAATGAGAATAAGGTAATAGGGATAAAGAACGTGACTATAAACGAACCGTTCTTTCAGGGCCATTTCCCGGGACATCCGATAATGCCGGGCGTGCTGATACTGGAGGCTATGGCGCAGGTAGGCGGCGTCGGCGCCCTTACACTGAAAGAGAACGTCGGGAAACTCGCTTATTTTCTCACGATCAATAACGCAAAATTCCGGAAGCCGGTCCTGCCGGGCGACGTACTGAGGATAGAGATAGACCTTTTAAAAGCAAAGCTCGGCGTCATGAAAATCCACGGTGTGGCCAAAGTGGGCGATGAAGTAGCGGCTGAGGCGGATCTGATGTTCGCTTTCGTCGATCCTGAAGGAAAAGGGAAATAAGTATATGGCAAGGATAGCTCTTGTGGCAGGTGCCGGCAGGTTGCCGGTAATATTTTCCGATATGGCCAGAGAAAAAGGTGACACGGTCATAGCTTTTTGTCTTAAAGGCGTTACCGATAAAGAGCTGGAAAAACATGTGCACAAGGCCCATTGGTTTGAATGGAGCGAGTTGAAGAAGGCGCTTTTCGTTCTTGTCACCGAAAGAATAAAGAGCATAATAATGCTCGGCAAACTGAAGAAAGAGGACCTGTTCCGGAAGAGCGGCAGCGTAGGCGAGGAGGCCAGTAAGATGATAGTCAAGTCCGACAAGAAGGACTATTCTCTGCTGAACGAAACCGCAAAGATGCTCGGTAAGCTCGGCGTCGAGGTGATAGATTCGACCACTTACCTGAAAGAAATGATCCCGCAGAAAGGCGCTATTACTAAAAGGTCGCCTGATGGCACCGAGCCGGAAGACATAAAATGCGGCAGGGAAGTGGCCAAGGCGCTGTCGGGGTTCGACATAGGCCAGACAGTTGCCGTTAAGGACAAGACCGTTATCGCCGTGGAGGCGGCAGAGGGCACTGATGAGGCTATATCCAGGGCCGGAAGCCTTGTGAAGAACGGTTTTGTGGTGGTGAAGGTAGCGCGCCCCAATCAGGACATGAGGTTTGACGTCCCGCTCGTTGGGCTCGATACGGTCAAGTCACTGGCCGCGGCCGGTGCGACCGCCCTTGCCCTGGAAGCCGGTAAGATGCTGCTCATCGACAAAGAAGAGATAATAAAGCTCGCCGAAGAAAAGAACATCTCCATCATCGCAATTTAACCCCTTTCAGAAATTTTTTCGCTTCTGCTGGAGGCGGAACTTTTGTGGTCCGCCTGGAGCGACTCTTCAAAATTTTGGACAGCAAATTGCATGCCCAATGCAATTTGCGGCAAGCGGAAGGCGGCCACAAAAGTAAACGCCTTCGCTTGAAGCAAGAAATTCTTACCAACTATTTTAGCAGAGTGAGAATTGCTGCGGCGGCGCGGGAGCTTGCGCCCGGAGAGCCGAGAGATAGCTTTATTGCTTTGAGCTCTCCGCGGATCTCGGACATCTTTTTTCCGTCGGAGATTATTGCGGTAACCTTGGAGGCTATGTTTTCGGGGGTCATATCGTACTGCAGGAGTTCCGGGGCCACCTCTTTGTTTGCTATTATGTTCACAAGCCCGAGGAAGCGTACAGTCCTGACCATTTTATACAACAGGAACGTGATAAGGTTCGATCTGTATACTACGGCCAGCGGCGTTCCCATGATGGCGCTCTCGAGAGTAGCTGTGCCGGAAGCGACTATGGCGAAGTCCGCGGCATTTAGCATGTTATATGTGTCGTTCGTTATCAGCTTGAAATGGTATGGCTTTGAATTTCTTATGGCTTCTTCGTAAAGGCTTACCGGCAGGTCTGGATGCTTCGAAATTACGATCTGGATGTTCGGCAATTTCTCTTTTATCAGGTTGCACGAGCGCAGCATCGTAAGCAGGAATTCTCCGACCTCCGACTCTCTCGAGCCCGGCAGGACGGCTATGGTGGTCCTGTTCGGCGAGAGGTCGTATTTTTTCAGGAAATCGTCTTTTGATAATGTTGTCTTTACGGTATCGAGGAGCGGATGCCCGACGAACTCAGCGTCTATGCCGTAGGTTTTATATAGCTCTTCCTCGAATTTGAAGAATACGATTATCTTTCTCACGCATTTTTTTATTATGCCTACTCTTTGCCTGCCCCATGCCCATATCTGCGGGCTTATGTAGTAGACCACCGGGATATCTCTTTTTTTAAGTTCCCTTGCGAGGGCCAGGTTAAATCCGGGGTAATCGACCAGTATGGCGAGATCGGGTTTTTCGGCGTTTATTTTTTTGATTACGGCGCCGTACGCTTTCTTTACGGTGAATATATTTTTTACGACATCCGTCACTCCGACTAAAGCGAGCTTGGAAATGTTGAATAGTATCTCCACGCCCTCTTTTTCCGAAAGGCTTCCCCCGAGGCCGAAAAACCGCAGGTTCGGCTCAAGCGACTTCATATCTTTTATAAGGTTCGAAGCATGGAGGTCGCCGGAAGGCTCCCCCGATACTATGAGGATCTTTTTATCGGCCATTATCTTGTGGATGGTTTGATCTTTTCGACTATTTCAAGCGCTACCTGTAAGGCGCGCCTTCCTTCTATACCGGACACTATCGGCCTTTTGCCGGTCCTTGCGCATTCTATGAACGATTTCAGTTCTTTCTTGAGCGGCTCTTTCTTGCGTATCTTTATCTTCTCGCCGATTATCTTGTCGCCGGTCTTTTTGAATATGGCGGCTTCCTGCGTGACATAGTCGAGCGAGACGTAAGAATCTTCCTGGAATATCCGCATCTTTCTTACGACGTCCTTGGTGACGCGGCTTGCGGTGATATCGGCTATGGTGCCGTCCTGAAAGGTGAGGCGCACGTTCGCGACATCCTCGTAATTGGATATGGTGCTCAGGCCCACGGCCTCTATATTCACTACATCCTGTTCCATCAGGCCCAGGACTATATCTATGTCGTGTATCATCAGATCCAGCACTACGCCGACATCCTGCACCCTTTTGTGGTAAGGGCCGAGCCTCTGACACTCTATGAATTTCGGTTTTTTCAGGTAGGGCTCGATGGCGAGGACGGCGGAATTGAAACGCTCTATGTGGCCGACCTGGATTATGAGATTCTTATCTTTCGCTATAGAGATGAGCTCGTCTGCTTCGGAGAGGGTCTTGGTAATGGGTTTTTCTATCAGGACGTGTATATTGTGATTAAGGAAATCTTTGGCTATATTATAATGAAGGCTTGTAGGCACTACTATACTTACCGCATCAACCTTATCAAACAGGTCCTCGTAATCCGAATAACTTGCGATATGGTATTTTTTCCCTATCTCAATGGCCCGCTCGAGGTTACAATCACAGATCCCTATGAGTTTTATATTATCCAGCCTGGAATATACCTTTGCGTGTATAGACCCCAGATGGCCCACCCCTATAACGCCTATTTTAAGTTTTTCCATAGTATTTGAGAGATTATAGCACTTGACCAGGGCCTTTGCAAGAGATTTCCCTCGACAACCATATATTTATATGCTAATATAACGGCAAATTATGGGAAATTACCGCAGATTGATAAAATTCGTACTACCTCACGCATGGGTGCTGGGCCTGGCCGTAGTGTGCATGATAGCTTCATCCGCCCTTGGCGGAGTGTCCTTAAGCATGATAATACCCCTTGTGGACAAGATAATAGCAGGTAAAAAAATAGCCCTGCCTGCGAACATAACCATTCCCGATTTTGCCCAGAACATCATAGATACCATAAACGCGATGCCCCCGCTGACACTCCTTAACAATATGGCCATCATCGTCATCGTCCTGTGGTTTCTGAAGAGCTTTTTTGAATTCTGCCAGACATATCTTATGAATGACGTATCGCAGCGGGTCATAATGGACGTCAAGAACATAATCTACAAGAAATTCCTCATGCTTTCCATGGACTTTTATTCCCAGAACGCTACGGGAAAGCTGATGTCCCGGATAACCTATGACGCGGCTATAATAAGGGACTCTATCTCAACGGGCCTGACCGACCTCTTTTACCAGCCTGCCCAGCTTTTGATATACATAGTCCTGGTCCTCGTCGTGAAATTCTATTTTTCGATATCATGGGTGCTGATATTGATATGCGCATGCCTGTTCCTGCTGGTGGTGTATCCGGTGGTCAAGATCGGCAAAAAGCTTAAATCGATATCCAGGCAATCGCAGGAAAAGGTCGGAGACATGACCACGACTTTGCATGAAACCATATCCGGCATACGCATAGTAAAGGCCTTTTCCATGGAAAGATATGAGGCCCAAAAATTCGCCGACCAGAACAGGCGCCTGTATAAACTCAGCATGAAATCCGTTAAGCGGATGACGGTCGTAAGCCCCATAACCGAATTTGTCGGACTCTTGTGTATTGCTATCATATTGTGGGTAGCCGGAAAGGATATCGTGTCGGGCAAACTGTCCGCCGGCGCGTTTATCACATTCCTGGCGAGTCTTTTATCGCTCATGAGGCCGATAAAGCGCCTGACGAACGTCTACAGCATAAACCAGCAGGCGATGGCAGCGGCGGACAGGATATTCGAGACCCTTGATATGGTGCCGTCGGTTTCAGAAAAGCCTGACGCCATGGAGCTTCCGCGGATCAGGAATAACGTTACGCTCGAACATGTGTATTTCAAATACGAAGAAAAGGAAATATTGAAAGACGTAAGCCTGGAGGTGCGCGTCGGGAATATCGCGGCATTTGTGGGCCCCAGCGGCGTGGGGAAGACCACCCTCGTGAATCTGATACCCCGTTTTTACGATGTCACAAAAGGATCCATAAAAATAGACGGCATAGATATAAGGGATTGCACGCTTAAATCTCTCATGGGACAGATAGGGATAGTTACCCAGGAGACGATCCTTTTCAATGATACGGTCTGGTCCAATATAGCTTATGGCTCGTCATCTTCGGACATCGAAAAAATAAAGAAGGCCGCGCAAATAGCCAACGCGCACGACTTCATCATGAAAATGCCGCATGGCTACGATACTATAGTCGGCGAACGCGGTTTCAGGCTGTCCGGCGGAGAGAAGCAGCGCCTTGCCATAGCGAGGGCCGTATTCAAAGACCCGCCCATCCTTATACTGGATGAGGCCACATCCCAGCTGGATACCGAGTCTGAGATGCTGGTCCAGGAGGCC
>JAKLDX010000037.1 GCA_022703295.1 Candidatus Omnitrophota bacterium | reverse complement strand
GCGGTAGAATCGGAAGCTGTCGCCGTGCCAAATCTCCTTGATCGTCTTATCGTGGATATTGCCCATATCAGTCACTGCGGCGATATCGAAACCGCATACCATCACCTTCCCCCGCGAATCGATATTAAGCCGCTCAAAAAGGAACGGGCATGTTATCTTGAAGAAGTTCCCGATCATCAGGTCGTTGGACCACGCGGAGAGAAGGTCCGAGAGGCAATCGAACACATAGAATACGCCCCGGCCTTCGGTTTTTATTATGTTGTTTATCTCTGCGGAAAATGTCTCGAATCCGACGAGGGCATCTAATTTATATACCGTGATGTTCTTATTTTTCGCAAGGAGGGATTTGTGGTTCCCGAAACGTATATAGACAAGCCTTCGATTATCCTCGATCGCCTTTTTTACGAACGGGCCCACAAAACTTACATAATCATCTATGGAGTCTATCTGCCATACGACATTATCACCCAGCCGCAGGCCGGTAACTACTTTATCCAGCGCGCCGACTCCCGTACTTATCATATCATTCTAGTCCCGGCTTAACTCGCTCTCGAGGGCAAGGGCCTGTAATTTATCACGCACAACGTCTCTTAATTTAGAATAATCGGCGGCCTTGTAAACTGACGTATCTATTGGCGGAAGCACCACGAGCCTGCCGGATACCTTGGTCTTAAAGATCCATCCCCCTTTAGGGATGGCTTCCCGCGTGCCGCCGATAAATACGGGAAGCAGCGGCCTTTTCTCTTTTATTGCCAGCTTGAACGCGCCGTTCTGAAACTCGTTCATATCGTCCGTGGAGCTGCGCGTGCCTTCCGGGAAGAACAACATAGATACATCGCGCCTGAGCCATTGGGCAGCCTGCCGGTAGACCGTCTTTATACTGCTGAAGTTACCCCTGGAAAGCATGACATGGTCGCTGACCCATAGGAGCCCGCCTATAAGCGGTAATTTTAGGAGACTTTCCTTGGCAACCCATTTGAAATACATGCGCGTCTTGTAAATTATTATGATGTCGGCAAAGCTTTGATGGTTTGCCACTATCACGTATGTCTGGTTGTGGTTGATATTTTCCAGGCCTTCCACCTTCAATTTCCAGTAAGGGTTCATTCCTATGAGGGCATCTGCCCACCAGAAACACTGCGCGTGCACCAGCCTTGCCCTATTAGGGATAGGAAAAGGCATTATTTTGATTATAAGGCTGACAAGTAAAGTGGCCGCGGTTATGATAAAGCCTGCGATCCATATGAGTATAGATATCAAGATTTTCATGCTGATCCGTTCGTCAGAAACTATTTCGACTTTCGTTTCCGGGCAGGGGCTCTCTTCTTCGCACCGGCGCCATGGTGCTCTTCGCTCTGCCTTCTTCCGATATTCTGATCCCGAAAAGCCGCCTCCCCCCTGGGCCTGGCATCAGGCCTTTCTCTGAATGAGCTTCCGGACTTGCGCTTCGCAAAGCAGTCCTTGCAGTACACCGGACGCTCCCCCGTAGGTTTAAAAGGTACTTCGCACTCGCTCTTGCAATCCGCGCATACCGCTTTATGCATGGTCCTTTCCCTGTAATTATTATCGGGGCCTCTATTGCCGCGGTCATTGTTATGGCCGGACTGCCGGAAAGGCGCGGGAAAAGATTTCGCTTCGGGGTGTCTCTGCAAAGAAGGATTTATCAGGATATCGATCTTCTTTTCCAAAGACGCCAGCTGCTGCTGAATTTTATCGAACAACCCGGACGCATCCTGTCCGGCCCGCGCATAACCCGAAGATGCCTTTTTGTGCCTAATGTTCTTTTTCATTTTTCTCCTTTTTTATATAAAAAATATTCAGATATATTATAACATCTGCTTTTCTGTTTACAAGGCAATCGTAGAAAAATATGCACAAAAGAACGCCCCCGGCAAGGCTTCCTTCGGCGGGTCAGGCTTGATATATCCTATCTTACCTTGGTCCTGTCCGCGTTTTTAGGGCTTACCCTTATAGCCCGCAACGGGCGTACCGGGCACTTGTTCTGGCATATCCCGCAACCTACGCACAAATGCTCGTCGACATAAGGCTTGGCGGGGCCGCCTGAGTAAGTATCAAGCTTTATCGCCTTTTCCGATACGGGGCAGTGCTCCTGGCACACTATACATTCCTTCCCCTCGGCCCACGGCAGGCATATCGAGCGGTCCACTTCTGCCAATCCGAGTTTCACCTTAAGTTTCTGCCCTTCGTCCAGGGCGGGTATGGCGCCTGTGGGACACGTCCGGCCGCAAAGAGTGCAGTAGTATTCGCAGTAGCCTATCTCCGGAACGAGTTGCGGGGTCCAGACGCCCTCGGGGCCCGACTGGAACATTACCGGATGAAGCGCGTTAGTCGGGCAGACCTTCATGCAGTTGCCGCATCGGATGCAGCGATTTGTAAAATCTTCTTCTTCCAGCGCTGCCGGCGGCCTTACGACAGCGACGTACCTGCCGGCATTTTTTTCGCCGGATTTTGCGCCGAGAAGCGGGACTAGGCCCAGGAGAAGAAACAGAAAATTCTTCCTTGATATTTTCGGGCCGGCGCCGGACTTTTTATTCGTAGCCTTCGTTTTTACTTTCCAGGGCAGAACAAATCTGAAACTCGTCACATTCGCCGGACAATCATATATGCAGTCCATGCATAATATGCATTCGCCGGGCACATAACCGATATCGTCCTTGATAGCGCCCATGCGGCAGCGGCTCTTACACTTGCCGCATTTCGTGCATTTATCCACCGTTCTCCTAAAGGGCGATATCTTCGCTGAAAGCGCGTAAACGGCACCTAGCGGGCACAGGGCCCTGCACCAGAAGCGTGATACTATAAGGGCAGCCGCGCAGACAGCCAGAAAGAACAGGAATATCGCCGCGGCATGCGTAAAATAATATGTCTTCACGCCGAGAACCGTCGGCCTGAGCAGGCGGTAAATATCCCTGGCCGGCTCTCCGAGATTAAGATATCTGATAAGGAATATGAAAAAAGAATTTATAGCGGATGTCATTGCCGGAATAAGATTCAGGGAAACGAACCTTCCCATGATGACGATCGGATCGAATATCCACGCTACCTGTTTTCCGAAAAGCGCGAATATAAAAAGTATTCCCAGGATAAAGAATTTGGCCTTTCTTAAAACGGCATTTGCGTTGTCGGTCAGTTCGCGACGCTTCCGCCTGACGGCCCCTACCAAGTCGATAGTGCTTCCCAGTGGACAGGCCCAGCCGCAAAAGAACCTGCCCAGAATGACCGAAGCGGCTATCATACAAAAAGAAAATATTATACCCGGCAATACCAGCCTTTCGCTGATAGAGGTAATGAACATTACCAGAGGATCGAGCTTAAACAATATGTCGGGTTTGAGTATTCCCGTAAGAGGATATGTGGTCGACCACAATATGTATATGAAGAGGAGAAAGAAAAATGTTTGCGATAATCTCCGCGTCGTAATCAAACGTTTCACGCCTTCAGGCCTTTATGGTTAGTATGTCCGCTTCCCCGATACTTGAAATACCGGCCTTCCGTTCCGTGGCAACCTTCAGGTACGGCACCTGCGAAGGTTCGACGTTCACAAGGCCGCAGGCATAAATATCCGCAAGGAGCGGATCCGTGCTTACTATTATCTTGTTCAATTTTTCGACATCGGCCAGGTTTCCTCCGGTAGGTCCGTTCCTGAGGAGCACCCGGTATGCATCGATTACAGTGAGCTCAGGGTTAAAGAAACCCGCCAGGTCCGCGAGATTATCTCCTATATTCTGATGCATTATTCCGCGGTTTCCGGCACATACCCCCATCAGGTTTTTCATAGATAATGTAAGCTCGGTCAGGCGGTGATGTTTCAATATAGGCACATTGATGAAAACATCGCATCCGAGCGCGTCCTTCAGGACGGGCCATCCTTCAAGATGGCTTGGGTGGGCAAAATGCGCCTTTACGGTGTCCCACTCTTCCGGAAAATAGACTTGGGCGCCGTGTTTTCTTGCGGACTTCTCTATGCCGCTTGTCGCGTAACAGCGCCGGGCATCATTACAAGTCACGTCGAACACGTTCACCCGCTTCGCGCCTGCCTTGAGCGAAAGGTCTATTAGGGCAGCCACGACCTCCGGGTTCGTATTTCCCGCCTGCTCCGGCGCCCTGTCCCAGCCGATATTCGGCTTGACCAATACGATATCATTCTTCTTCACGAACCTTTCCATACCGCCCATAGCTTCCACGGCCCTGACAGTCGTAAGGTACGGGTCATCGCCCTCCGCCACCACAAGGTCGTGGATTGCCTTTATGCTTTTTTTAGGCCGTCCCGAAGATGTTTCTTCGGGCGCCGCCTGGGCCGGCTTAGAAAAATAACCGGATAGCGAAAGAAAGGCAAAAGAAGACAGGAGTATTTTCAGAAAGGCTTTCCGCGAAACAGGCCTATTCAATAAAGCTGTGAAAGATGAATGAATGTCCTTCATCTTGAAGACATCCCCTTTCCGGAGACATACGAAACCCATATGCTCACTTCGTAGAGAAGAAGCATCGGTAGCGCTAATACAGTCATGTTGAACGCGTCTGCCGTAGGCGTTATAGCGGCTGCCGTGATAGCTATTATCACAATAGCGTATTTGAATTTTTTTCTAAGCGTACCGGCGTTTATTACGCCGGCTTTCGTCAGGAAAAAACTCAAGACCGGCATCTCAAAGACAAGCCCGCAGGCAAGTACAAGGCCGCATACAAAAGATATGTACCGCGTAGCCGATATTACCGGCTCCAATTCTCCCGTGCCCACACTAAGCAGAAATTTCAGCGCGGCCGGCAGGAGGACGAGATATGAGAACGCGCACCCTATGAGGAATACGAGGGATGAAAAAAATACAAAACCGAACGCAGATCTCTTCGCCCTTTCCCCTATTGCCGGGGAAATGAAAGACCAGAGCTGGAACATGATTACTGGGAAAGATATGATCAGGCCCGAGATGAAACTTATTCTTATATAAATGAGGAAGGCCTCTTCGGGACCAAAAAAAACAAGCCGGTCTATCAGGCCGGCAGCGGGGTACTTCAAAAACTTCAGCATTGCGGAAGACAGGGGGATGCTTGCGAGTGTCGCTAATATGATCGCTATGAGCGAGATGATTATTCTTTTACGAAGTTCGTCAAGGTGTTGGGTTATGGTGAATTCCTTGTCCATAAATCCGGCCGTTCACGATTTTTTACTGCTGCGTCTTCTTGCTGTCCTTATCCGTATCGCTACCCGATTCTTCCTTGAGCCCTTTTTTGAATTCACTTATCGTCTTTCCGAGAGCGCGGCCAATTTCCGGAAGCCTGCTGGCCCCAAAGACGAGAAGGCAGATAAGAAGTATTACCAGGAGCTCCTGCATGCCTATCCCGAAAATTCTCATGACAACCTCCGATTTTGGTATATTATATCACATCTAAATTTAAAATTATATTATCCTGCTGTCGTACGCCCAATGCAGCACCGCCTGGCGCTGCCTGGGCCTGCATTTATTGTCGCTTGCCCTGCAATGTTTATGTATCTGGGAGATATGCCTTCGCATGGCTTTCCACCTCGCTATCTGTCGGGCATCCTCCTCGGGAAGCCTGCGGCCCATGTAATAACGGCAATACCACTGGAACCATCCGCGCGGGTCATCCGGATATATCCAGCCTTTCCGCCTCCAGTACCACAGGGGCTTGCTGGCATTCACCCCGAAATAATTAAGCTTAGGGTCGTGCCTGCCCGGGCAGAGCCTGGCGCGGCTGAACCAGTCCGAGGGAAATTCCTTTTTGCAATCGGTCATGTATTTACCGCCGAACACTCCCAGCTTCAACATCTGCTTCGGGGTAAGCTCCGGTTTAAACTCAGGGTCAAAATTCCTGCCGACTGGTTTCGTCCTCGTATACTTATACCCTTTTTGCATTTTATCATTGACTGTAACCGTTATTTTTTTCATGCTATGATTTATTTTTCTTTTTTCTTCAGCCACAACATATACGCTATACCGCGTTCGGCCTGGATGTCTTCTATCTTCCGCTGTATTATGTCATATTCCGGGTCCGAGCCGTATCTGTATGATGACTGTTCCTCTTCGAGCACCGCCAGGCGGCCTCTCATGCTATTCAGGGCAGAGCTCAGCTCCGCCTCGCTCATCTTCGCGTAATCGGCACTGGGGCCGGGCGCGTAGAACGGTTTCATCAGTGCTATTTTGAATGTCTCTTTGAGATGCATGCCCTCATCCTCGGCAGTTATCTCTATGAAATCTCTGTCCGTTTTTATGCTATTATCCAGTTCTTTATTTACAGTGAATACGGATTTTGTGCCGTTTATCTCGCCCTTAGCAGCCAGCACGAGAAGCCCCATGCCCAAACCCAGGCCTGCCGCCGCAACCCCCTTCTCAAGCCCGCTTCCGCCGGTATTCACTCCCGCCGCGATACCGATAGCTGCAAAGAGAACGGCTGCCGGCACCCGGAAGAGGCTCTCTTTTGTGACATAAAATCTCTCTTCGCTATCCGGCCGTATCCTATCGCCGTCGACAACCAGCCTTATCGATGAAACATTCCATTTTCTGAACTCCGCGCCTTTCCCTGTAGCGACTGCCGAAACAGCTATCGAATTCTTATCTCGCGCCTTTGTGTAGACAATTCCGATGTGGCACTCACAATTCTCCAGCTTCACATTTCTGTAATGTATCTCTTCCTGGTATGAATAATCCGGTGTGGCAACAATCGCGGCCAGAAGGCAGGCCGATATGATCCGGGATTTGAACAGGCTCCGCATTTTTCTTATGCCCTTACGTACGGTAGTTTTTATTTCGCTAATCAGTTTTTAAATACGCCTTGACGATCTTCTGGTCCTTAAGCGGCTTGTCGTTCGCCCCGACAGGGGTGCTTTCTATTTTCTGTACCACGTCATAACCCTTTATCACTTTCCCGAAGATCGTGTGATGATTATCCAGCCAGGGGGTCTTTACCGTCGTGATGAAGAACTGGCTCCCGTTGGTGCCCGGCCCGGCGTTTGCCATGGCAAGGATCCCCGGCGAGTCGAAGGTGACGCCCGTCTTGAATTCGTCTTCGAACTTTTTTCCCCAGATCGACTGTCCGCCCGCGCCGGTACCTGTAGGGTCGCCGCCTTGTATCATAAAATCTTTTATGACCCGGTGAAAAATAAGCCCGTTGTAGTACCCCTTCTGCGCAAGTTTTATGAAATTTTCACAAGCCTTAGGCGCAACTTCGGGCATAAGCTTGATCTCGATATTACCCTGGTTTGTCTCCAACACAACAACTTTATCATCCATAGCAAAAGTCCTTTCTATTGTATTAATGCATACGACTGCCGAGAAAATTACTGTTATCAGAATAAAGTATTTATTTTTCATCAGAACCGGTATCTCAGATTGAGGTAGCCATAGTGGCCGTAGAAATCTTCCATGAGCTCAAAGTCATAATTCAGCGATAAGGTAACAGACCTTCTGGTCTCGAAAGTGAATTTCAATCCGATATCATAACCGGACTGCGCGGGTTTAAAGCCCTGAGTGGAAAAAGATGCGCCACCGCCGGTAAAGGAAGATGTCACCTGCTGGGCATCCCCTACCCAGTCATAGAGCCATTTAAATTTGACCTCCGGTGTCAGCTTGCTGCCGTATTTCCTTATCTCTATCGGATAACCCACCTTTATACCCAGGCCTGTCTGTGCGAAATCATAACCCTGAGAATCAACATTAAGGTTAAGCGCACCGGCGCCGTCTTCGATATAACTGCCTAAATTCAGGTGCGAATACTGAAACGACGCAAGCGGCGTTATCTCGATATTTTTAGCCGTAAATTTATACCCGCCTCCTATATACGCGGAATACTGCTGGCCGTTGTAATTACCGGTGGCGAGCCTGCTAACATTGCCGGCAGGCGCCCGGCGTTGCGTATCATACGCGTTATACGCGAATGAAAATGCCGCATCTATGAAATATGCGCCCTTAGAGTAGCTTCCGTAAAGAGTACCCTGATAACTGTCGACATCGGTCCTGGCAGAACTGTCTTTAGTCCTGATAAAATCCTGCGCGAACCCTCCGGCCAACCCCAACCGCAAGCTTTTGATCACCGACTTAAGGACCGAAACGTCGAACCCCAGTATGCTGCCCCATATGCTGGCGTCATAGCCGTTAGATAATTCTCTCGGATCCTGATGTAGATAATCCCCGAAGAGCCCTGTCCATATATCCACATCGCTTATC
>JAKLDX010000036.1 GCA_022703295.1 Candidatus Omnitrophota bacterium | reverse complement strand
CGTTACTCCCCTGAGGTCTGCGGCGTTCTGTTCGCTGTTTGTGAAGCTTCTTAATATAACATCCTTGCCGTTATATTTAGCTCTGCCCTGTACCTCAACAAGTTCTCCCGGATCCGCTACTACGCCGTTGGGCCCTATCACCGTTCCCGATCGGACTTCGGTAATATTGCCTTCTTTTCCGTCTTTTAGCGCGCACACTACCCATTGATTAGCTTTTTTGCCTTTGTAGAATTTATATTTTCCGTCAGCGCTCGTTCCCTCTTTAACCGGTGCGGCCTGAGCTGCCGGGGCTGCCTGCCTGGCAGGCGCGGCTGGTTTGGCTGCCTGGCCTGTTGCCGCCGGCGCTGCTGGTTTTTCTTCGGGTTTTTTCTCTGCCTGAGCTGCCGGCGCTACTGTCTTGGCCGTCGCAGCCCGCGGGGCAGGTTCGGTATTGCCCAGAGAACCGTCTGGCTGATAGTACTGCATCTGCACAAGGCCCAGAGCGGCATCAGCGGATATCACAGCCGTTTTTTCGGCATTCAATGTGCCTTTTATCGTTAAACGTTTAAAGGGATTATCATCTTTGAAAAGATCGACGTATACTGCATTAGGCTGGCCGGGCATGGTATAAAATACCAGCACCTGTTTTCCCTGTTTATCCTTGTAGATATATCTGATTTCGGTAACATTATTATGAGCGTCAAGGCATTGTTCTGCCGTCAAGCTTCCGCCTTCGATATCAATTATTTTCGGGACAGCGGTATTGGGGAATTCTCCGTCACGGTAGGAAAGCTTCCCGCTGAACTGTCTATATCCTCTGTTTACAAATACGGGCACTCCGACAAGGGTCCCGTTATTCACGCTGACACTGCGGCTGTCTACATACGCTAGTATGGCATTAGGCTCTTCTTCATAAAATATTACTGTCGCACCGCGCATGTCCTGCGATACGCCGGCGCTATTGGTGAACTGTCTTATTACGGCTCTTTTGCCTTTAAAGTTTATATAGGCTTGCGATGCGCAAAGTTCGCCTTCTTTTATGACATTGCCGTCTCTGATTTCTGCGTACGCTCTTGCCTCAAGCCTTCTGCCGAGCTTGCCACCGGCCATTTCGTACACTATCCAGTAGCCCTTATTATTCTGCACAAATAAGTGCTTGCCGCTGGCATCGACGCCGGATCTGGCTTTTTCCTGCAACTCTATCGGGGTCCCCGTAACTTTACCGTCTTTTATGGTAAAACTGCCTGTAGCCGCATAAGCTATTCTCTTACTCGGCTCTTTAACAGAGATAAGTGTTGAGATGCCCCTGAAGGCCTCCGGCACACACTGATTATCTGAGAATTGCCTAACCGCTACATCCTGGCCGTTGTAATTACCTATATAACCGAAAAATTCTCTCACCTCGCCGGGATTTTCTAACGTTCCGTCTTTGCCTATCACTGCCCCGACCCTGGTCTCTACTATATTATTGCCTTCTTTGCCGTCGATAACTGTAAATACCGACCACACACCCTCCAGATCAGACTTATAATAAACATATTTTCCGTCTTTCGAGAAGACCTTGTTCTGTGCGGCCACCTGTTTCGCTTCGGCAGGTTTTGCCTCGGGCTTTGCTTCCGGCTTTACTTCGGGCTTAGCCGCTTCCTTCTTCGGAGCTAGCTTCGTGACCCCCGGCCTTTCCTTTGCGCCGGCTAATTCCGCCTCGGCTTTCATCCTCTCGGCGGCAGCGCTGGCTTCCGCCTGAGCTGCGGCTGAAGCGATACCGCGGATGGTTTCCAGTTTCTTATCAATTGCGGCGCATAATTCTTTGTTGCCTGTATTGGCTTTCTTAGCCTCAACAAGTAATGATTCATATTCGGCAATAGCTGCCTTAAGTTGTTTGGCATGCTCGGTTAGGCTTATCTCGCCGGCCTTAAGTTTCCCGTTTAGCTTTTCTATCTTTTCATTAATGCCTTTTTCCCGCTGCATGAGGCTTGCCGCGAAAAGCGCCTTCTGCTTCTCGTTCCCGAATTCCGCTATTTTCTTCTCTCTCTCGCCTATCAGGGCATCAAGGTTTTTTATTATCGAATCGGCAGCTTTAAAGGATTCCTTCTTTTCTTCGACAAGCTTCTTTGTCTCGGCAAGCTTATCCTTCGACCCCTGCATAAGCGGCGTTGCCTGTTCGAAGAATTTGACGGCATCAAGTTTTCCTTCTTTGAACTGTTTAAGTAATTCCTCGTATTTAGCTATATCTTCCTGTTCCTTGGCGATAAGCTCGGAATGTTTTTCCTGAAGCGCTGCCATCTCGCCTTCCGCCATCTTTTCCTGTACCTTTTGTACCCCCCAAGCCAGAAAGCCTGTTTGAACTACAGCGGCAGCCGTATATGCCATGCCTTTCTTAGTGGCAACAGCCCTTAAAGCCGCCCTCGGCAACTGCCATATGGTTTTGCTTAAAGTAAGCTTTGCCCTTGTGCCGGCAGCGCCGGGCGCCCTGCTACTTGAACTGAATAAATTGGAGCTAAATAGCCTGGCCCTGTCTAATAGCCTTGTCCTGAAAGCGGACACCTGCAATTCTCCGGTGGCGGTTGTACCATTAAATCCTAGAACAGCCACGGGGGCTATTCCGGCCGCCTGGCGCGCAATGTTTGACACCGCTACGCGCGATTCGACGGATCCGGCATCCGAATCGACAACTATAACAACCTGTCTTATGCCGGTGGTGTTCCTCGCGCGGGATTCGATGAATTCCCTTACGCCCGCGAGAGCCCTGCCTGCACCCGGCCTGACTCTGATTACAAGCACTCTTGGGTCGTTCTCTCTTCCGTATCCTGCATCTATCCCGTATATCCCGCAGCTAACGGCTTCGTCCGTCAGGCCGCCTTCTACAGCAGGCCTTGCGAAATCGATCCTTGCGCCGTCTTCTTTATTAAATGCCCTGCTAACTTCTGCGAGAGCGTTTATATTGTCTATCTCTTTCCTGAAATTGCCTGTGACAAAGTCCGCGAAGTTTTGAGGATTACGAATCTCTATGCCGGCATCACTTACTATAGCCCATCTCGCAAACATATCAGGGCTCTCGAAAATCCTTAATGTATGGCCTATGGAGCAATAAACAACCATGCCATTCAGGAGAGAAACAAGGTCTTGTCCGAATCTCTCGGCATTGAAAACTCCGTTAGCGGCATCATAATATCTACGAATAAGGACAGGATTGGCAATAAGTGTTCGGGTAACTATTCTCATTACGGCATCCGGGTTCGTGAATCCTACTCCTATATCATCAAATGTCCTCCTTACCCCGTCGCTTATCGCCGCGACATGGGCCTCCATACCTTCCCGGGCTTTGACTAACTGCGCGATTATCTCATCATTGGCGGCCATGTTTTGAGCGGCTTGCCGGGCATCGGAGAAACTCTTGTAAGCATCATCGTAATCCGTAAAATCATCCGCTTTGGCAAGCTCTCTTGCTTCTCTTCTTACCTGCGCGAAGAAATCCTCAAAAGCCTCTCTTAAGCCTATTATATAAAACGGCATTGTATCTTCATGCCTTGGCTGCTGTAATTTTGACCGGGCTTCGGTCTGGGCCCTGCTGAGCACATCGTCTTTTATCTGTCCGTATTCCGCTTTCCTGGAATCAATAGCTCTCATCACTATGCGGCGGGCAATGAAGATGGCATTGTCGTCATCAAGCGGCACTTTGGAATTCTTTTTTATTATCTTGGCTATCCTTGCCACAAGCACATTCGGATCAAAATTTACATCGAGTAGCGGCGCGCTGTGATCCCATCCTAAAACAGGAATGTCTTCCCGCTGCGCCAGAAGGCCCTGCCTCAGATCATCTATGGCATCAAGCTGGACATCCAGCGCCGCATCATACTGAGCGGATTCTGTCTTTGAGCCGATCAGGACGCGCTCTGCCTGTCTCTGGATATCCAAAACGGCAAGGCGCGCTTCGTCAATAGCCCTGTTATCGAGCCTGGACCTTATAAAATCTATTTCACTGTGAACAACCCTGCCCGATTCATCTTTTAGCAGGCCGAATTTTATCAGCAGGTCATCTTCCAACGATACAAAGAACTTAGAGCTGCCGGGCAAGCTCTGTCTGCCTGCCCTGCCTCTTAACTGGTTATCAACTCGTCTTGATTCACTATGCCCTATGCCTATGACATGCAATCCGCCTGCGGCAAGGGCCCTCTGCTCAACTACAATATTCGTAGCGCGGCCCGCCATATTCGTTGCGATAGTGACGGCATCGGTTTTACCTGCCTCAGCTACTATGGTGGCTTCTTCATCTTTTTTGGCCGCGTTCAGCACTCTTACGGCTATGGGCTCTCTTATAGTACCTTTTAATTGCCATACTTGCGCAACCGTTATACCGAGACCCTCGGCTATTCTTTCATCAGTCAACCCGCCGCTGAACAGCTGCCCCAGGCTTTCGGCTTCCACTATATTAATATTGCCGCCTGCCAGTACCGGCCTGCCGGATGCATGGACACTTACTATCTCCTCAACAACCCCTTTGAACTTATCGAATTTTGTCCTCGATATTTCGTCCGGGTGATCGATCCTGCGTATCGGTATATTTGGTGTGACCACATACACGAGCCTGCCGTAAGCCTCTCTGAAATATTTCTCGTCCGTTTTAGCCGTACCTGTCATACCCGACCATTTACGGTATTTTCTGTAGAATCTCGCAAGCGTGGTAGTAGCGACCGTTCTGGAGAGCTTGCCTATCTCAAGCCTCTCTTTCGCTTCAACAGCCTCATGAAGGCCATCCGACCATCTCCTGCCTTCGGCGTCACGGCCCGTAAACTCATCAAGGATTATTATCGCGCCATCCTGTATCCTGTACTGCTTGTTCCTGTCAAAAATGGTGTTGGCCTTTAAGGCGCTCTCTATCCTTAATACAAGAATCTTATCGGATTGTTCGGCGCCCTCTTCGAGGCTGAAAAGTCCTGGCTTGTTCAGCAGCTTTTCAATGAAATCCCTGCCTTCATCAGTCAGGTCCACGGTTCTCGCGCCGCTGTCAGATATCCTGACTTCGTAATAATATCCTTCACTCTTTTGCGCCTGAGCGGCCATCAGTGTCTTTATCAGCTCATCTGCGGCGCTTACCTCTTTGGCTATATCTTCCGTTGCCTCTCCTGACAATATGAGCGGCGTGCCGGACTCGTCTGCCAAAGGCGCGTCAGCCTCGTCTATTATCGCGAACGCATTGCCGAGATAGCGCTGATTCTGTTCCGGAAGTCCGGCGGCACAATCGTCTTTTAACTTATCAAATCCGAAATCCGAATCCTTACCGTAGATAATGTTTGACCTGGTATAAACATCTTTAACCGATGCCTGCTGGAAAACCGCCTCTCCTGTTTCTGTTATAACTATGAATCCCGTCTTCGACGGATCGCTTGAAATAACTCCTACCGTATAACCGAGCGCTGCATAAAGAGGCGCATTCTCTGACGCGTCTCTCAACGCGTACGCGTAATCTCTGACCTGCACATGCACCTGCTGTGTCAAGGCATTAAGGATAGCCGCAGGCGCAGCCGTGATGGTCTTTCCCTGCCCGGGTAAGAGTTCCGCGATAACGCCAAAGTGCAGCGCTATGGAGCCTTCCAGTTGCGGCACATACGGCCTCTTTCTGCCCTGGAGCTTTAATTCTGACATCCTTCGCGATATAGCGTATATTAAAGGTAAGAAGGCATTTAATATTTCATCTTCACTGGCCGCGCTAAGCGCCCTTCTGACCAGATCTTTCAAGTCTTTCTTTTCATCGCGGGGCAGGTTCCTGAAGAGAGGCTCTAACCCTTTAATTATTTCTCCGATTATCGCCCTTCTCTGTTCTGACGTAAGCCCTTGAGCGGTCGCTCTCGGCAGGTTCATTCGCAAGTATGTTGTTATCGCCCGCATATCATCCGGTGTAAGCCTCAGACAGAGGCTCTCCAGCCTGTTTATTATAGGTATATTCTCTTTTGAAAAAGTGTCTATCTTGGCAAGCAGGCCTTCGTCTGCGGGCACCATGGCTCGCGGCCTGTATATATGCCTCGGCTTCACACCCTGTTTCGCGGCCTTGACCCTTTCTGAGATAGGAAGTGCTGTAAGCGGCACAGCGGCCTGTTGAGCCCCCTCGGCGGTGGCGCTGATGACCGTTATGGTGACTGCAGGAGGCGCTCTTTGCGCGAGTTCTGATACAGCCTGATTAATGGCCGGACGCGCGTCCGTTTCCGGTAGCGGTGCCCAACCCATGAGCCTGGCAAAGTATCTGCCTATGGGGCCCATGTTCTCATAAGTACTTATACGCAGCCACCTGACAAACATGTTCCAGCTCTGTTGATAAGCCACCCATTGCTGGCCTTCGTAATAATATCTGCGGTTCCTTGGATAGGTCTTTGCGGTTTTATCGATATTTATCTGGCTGTCTATGGTACGTTCAAGCTCTATCCTCATCGTCCTCCAGAGCTCGCCATAGACACTGAAGTCTCCTTCGGTGAGGCCGGCCAGGCCTTCTTCCGTAGGATCGAAAGTTACAAAAGCGCCTGTATATTCAGGTATAAATTCGGCAATCCCCGGAAAGGCGTCTTCATAATTTAACAGGACTTCTCCGGTTTTAGGCTCCCTGTCCATGCCAATACGGCTTACGACATTTCTGACAAACCCCCGCCATAATTTTCTGACCTCTATATCGACCAGCCTGTTTATCTCGGCCTCCTTAGTTATGTCATCGGCTATTCTACGGTTCGCTATCCTGACATTGGCCACTATAAAATCATACGCAGAGACTATCTTTGGCCCTATCCTTCTGCCTTTACCTATCTGCCTTAAGGCATCGTGGTCCAATCCGCCGGCGCCCTTACCCAATAATTCGGCAAATGCTTCGGGCGACCCGACAGCCTCGAATAATCTAGAGAACTGCGCCCTGCGTTCTTCGACCTTATCTTTGAATGCCTTTTCCTGATCCGTAGGCCCTACCCGCACTAATGCCGTAGTTTTAGGGTTTACGATAGCCAAAGCAGTCGTGGCAGGCTTTGCGACAGGGACAAGCTCTCTTCCTTTAATAGGTATGGCTTTGAAGTGTTCGCGTATCGCGTCTTCGCCCATGCCGAGCAGATCCAGGTTGCCCTTATTCACTCTTGTGGAGAAATTACGTTCTATGAAGTCCAGCTTCCTTGCATAAAAATAGGGATTGGCAAGATATTGTTTACTATTAGTGCCTGTGTCTCTTAGCCGTACCAGAGGCTTTACCACGCTAGCCTGTCTGTTTATAAGGTCAACAGCTTCATCTATGGCGGCATTATCACCGGCGAGATATGCGAATGCTTCGTTATGCTCGGCGAGCGACGAAAGGATATGTTTAAGCCCGTTGTGGTTTACAAAATTTAAAATATCCCTGTAGTCCCGCACGGCATCTATATTGATACCGTAGGAAGCAAGCCTTCCCTGAATACCGGGATTCGCTTTTGCTTTTCCCCATGCCTTAGAATCCGTAGTAAGATTCAGGATGGCTAAAAATATTGCCGCTATCTCCGTAGCATTCTTATTGTTGCCGCTTTTCGCATCAAGAGAAAGGACATAGTGGAACAGCTCATGCGGCAGGTCGAATAGCTTGACGTCTTCCCTGAGTTTCGTCCCCGCAAATGCCCTCGGGCTTATATAGATTACGCCGTTCCGGAACAGGCAAAGATGATCCTTTAATTTCTTATCGAGCACCACATCCGGCACTTCTTTAATATCCGGATAGCATCTTGCCAGGAGTTTCGTCACGCAGAGTTGCGCCTCTTTACCGGCGGTTCTCTTTCTCGAAGCCTTTTCCGCGGCTGACGGCCTCGCAGCGACGGCTGTCGGCGACGGCTGGCTGGCGAGCCTTGTATTAAGCCTCTGCAGCAACGAATCGACTGCAGGCTGCATCTCGGGATCACGTCCGAAGTTCCTCACGTTAAGATTGATCGCCGCCAATTTGCCGATGAGCTCCTGCCTTGTCGCCTCCTTCTGGCCTCCGAACCTTATAGCCAGCTCTCTGAGCGTATTGTCCTCTTCCAGTTTCTCGATGAGCTCTTTTTTGGTAAGCATATACCTGGCAAGCCTGTCTGTGGTCTGCTCCAGCCTGGCTATCCTGCTATCAAGCTCTTCTATCTTTTCCGGCGCCGCCTTCTCGGCCCTTGTCCTCGCTCTTGCCAAAACCGTTCTTGCTGCTTTGAATTTTGCGATCTCCCTTTCGGTCGGCTCGTTCAAACCTATTTCATCGTCTTCTTTTACTATCTTTACGTAATCCTCTTCGCCTTTAGAGTTTTGCACTTTTATAACGGCCGTAGTTCTGTTCAGCTTCTCGGCTTCGAAATGGCTGAGGAGGACTTTCACATCGCCTCTTGTTAAAACTTCCTCGCCCTGGATCCGGCCGCTCTCCGTGAGGTCTTTCAGCGTATTTTCATAAGCGTCAAGCCATGTCTTCTTCGTCGCCTCGACATCGTCCCCCCTTAAAGCCGCCTTGCCCAACGCGACGAAAACTACTTCCCGCATATAACCCATAACGGTCTCGTGGTCAAAATACCCTTGCGCGAAATAAGACGATGTTGCCAGGAAGTACTTGCCGCTCTTCAGCATCCCGGCGTACGGCTCCTGCTTATTGGTGAGTATCGCTATGTACGG
>JAKLDX010000035.1 GCA_022703295.1 Candidatus Omnitrophota bacterium | reverse complement strand
GCTTACTTCCGTAGCGGGGCCAATTCCCTGCCTGACTGCATGCGTACTACTTCAGGCAGGCAGGCGCCACGTCCGCACAACTGTTTAAAAGAGTATTGGTTTTGTCCCGCTTCACGCCTGCTTACTTCCGTAGCGGGGCCAATTCCCTGCCTGACTGCATGCGTACTACTTCAGGCAGGCAGGCGCCACGTCCGCATAAAGAATAATTGTTTAGTATACATCAAAATAACATAACTGTCAATCCGTCTTGATTTTACGATAAAATTGTGCTATATTACGCAGCTAAGATGGCTGACAAGGTAATAGCGTCCAACAGGAAAGCGCATTTTAACTATACGATCTTTGAAAGTTTCGAGGCGGGGATCGAGTTAAAAGGCACCGAGGTCAAGTCTTTGAGGGCCGGCCAGGCCAGCCTGCAGGACAGTTTCGCCAGGATTGAAAACGGCGAAGTTTTCCTGTATAATATGCATATACCGCCTTACGAGTTCGGCAACAGGGAAAATCAGGATTCATTAAGGTTCAGAAAACTTCTTCTCCATAAAAATCAGATACGAAGGCTCACCGGAGAAGTCGCCAGCAAAAAATTGGCGCTTATACCGCTGAAACTTTACTTCAAGAACGGGCTTGTGAAAGTCGAGCTTGCCCTCGCAAAAGGCAAGAAATTATATGATAAGCGCGAGGCTATAAAGAAGCGCGAGTCCGACCGTGAACTGAAACGCATCACCCGCTCGAAGAACAAAATATAAGGCTACTGACTTAGGAAAAGGAAAACAGTAACACAAGCTATTTTGATCAGGTGGAGCGTTAGAAGGGAAAACCTAGGTTTTCCCTTCTAAAAAAATTTCGGTGGTCTAGATTTCATACGACCCCGACGCAAAAAATATTACCAATTAGCTAAGTAATAATCCGTTAACACGAAACCGAAATTTTACAATGGGGGTGACAGGCTTCGACCCAGATAAGCAGGGCGAAGGTCGCATGTAGAGGTTGCTAGGAGGCCTCTTAAAAACACCTGGCAAAAAATCAAATGCTGATACCAAAGTACCAGCAACGGTAGATCAGCTCCTTAGCACCATGCAAGTGGTGCCGGGGCCGGTCATGCCGGTAGCGTTACCTTTATAAGGTAACCCGTCAACCGGTCAGGCCTGCGGGGCCGGATTGACGACGATAGCAGGATAGTCCGTCGTGTTTAGCCTTTGGCGCGCACGGATGAAATTTTCAAAGGATACTCTTTGGGGATTCCTCCTATTGAAGCCTTAAAGGGGAAATTAAAGATTAGGATAAACATGTAGAAGCCTTTGTTTTGATGTTTGGGGACGCGAGTTCGATTCTCGCCACCTCCACCAAATTTTTCCAGCGACCCTCCGCAGGAAAAATTTGGCCCTGAGAAATGGATATTGATTAGCAACATAATTAATTTTCGAGGAGGCTTTATTATGGACCTTCAGAGCATTATGCCTTACCTTATCGCGGCGCTGATGATTATCATAGCGCTGGCATTAATCTCCTACCGGAAGATCAATGCCCTGCGCTCTATCATGGCAACCAAGTTCGACGAGCTTGAAAAACTTCTTATGGATATAAGGGACGGCACTAAGAAATTTTACAGGGAAAAGAGGTCATCGCCGAGGATTTACAAGGATATCTCCGTGAAATTGCTGGGGTCCGAGAAGGCAGGGGCGCTGGAAGTCGTCAACATAAGTTATAACGGCGCGCGTTTACAGACAAGCACTAGTTTCAGCGAGGGCCAGATCGTAGACCTGAACATAGGCCTGCCGCTCTATCCGCAACCTATTCACGCAAGGGCAAAAATCGTTAAGATCTCCCCCCTTACCGATGCCGGCGGAAATTCAAAATTCAGCGTAGGCGTTGAATTTGTGAGCCTTGGGACGGAAGACAAATCAAAATTGATCGAGACCGTAGATATACTGAATAAAAATACCGCTTAATTCCAGCTTATCTTCATCCTGTCAACTGCCACTTTTCGCAATTCTTCAAGGCCACGGCCGCACATGTCCCGGGCCTTATTGTAATATTCCCTTGCCTTATCTTTAAGTCCCAATTTTATATATGTATCGCCGATCCTTATATAAGATATGGCTATCTCCTGGGCGCTGTTAGTATTCTGCGCCACCCTCCTGTACTCCGTAAGCGCTTTATCAAATTCACGCCTGTGCTCATACACGCTTCCCAGATTCAGATAGGCGTGCACATAGGAAGGCTCCAGCCTGATGGATTCTTCCAGATATTTGATCGCCTCTTCGTATTTTTTTTGGCTCGCGTACGCCACCGCCAGAGAATTGATCACCTCCAGATCGCCGGGCTTAAGCCGCAGGGCTTCTTTGAGGAATTGTATGGCGTCATCGTACCTGTCCATCTTAAGATAACAGAACCCTAAGGCATTTTTGGGAGAGACATAGTCCCGCGATAATGCGATAGCCTTTTTGAGCGACTTTACAGCCTCCCCATATTTTTCTTCTTCGAGGTAGGCCGTGCCAAGAGAGGTGAATCCCCACGGATTCAAAGGCGATACGGCCACTATGGACTTGCTTATGGTTACGGCGTCTTTCCAGTCCTCGTTCCTTATCATCGTCCTTGAAGAATAAAATAATATGATGATAAAAGCGATCAGGCTGGTAACAAATACCCGCTTTTTATTAAAGACCCCGGTCCTCCCTATTCTTTCAACTGCCAGCGCAAGGCAGAGGCAGAACCCTATCGACGGCAGGTAAAGGAACCTCTCAGCCATGAGCGCCTTCAGCGGAACTATGTTGGACACGGGCAGCATTGTTATGAAAAAGAAACATATGGCGAACGATACCCTGCGGGAGGCCCTGAATATGAACGGTATCGCCGCGGCCGAGATGGCCAATAAAGCCAGAGATGCCAAGACCCTCGTTTCGGCTACGGACACCGATATATCTATGATGCGATAGGCACACAATTTTACAGGAACGAGCAGGACTTTTACGTAATCTATCATGACCCTGGACATCGTAAAGAACGTGTTATACGGGCTGCCTCCCCACCAGTCACATTGGCTGACCCTTTTAAGCACAACTGCCCTAATAAATATGAAAAAGGCGGTGAGTATGAAATACGGCAGGTATCTGCAGATCTTGCTGCGCAAACTATCGTTATCCCTTCTGAGAAAATGAAGATCGTAGACTATCAGGACGAGCGGCAGGGTAACTGCCATCTCCTTGGAGAATAAAGAAAAGGCGTAAAGGACAAGGGAGTATATGAAATACTGTTTTTTAGACCTTCTCAAGAACAGAACATAGAATATCAGCGCCGATAGATAGAAAAAAAGGAACAGGACGCTCGCGCGGCCGGATATCCAGGATACGACCTCTGTCTGTACGGGATGGCACGCGAAGAAAAGGCTCGTCATCAGGGCAAGCGGAATATTCCCGAATACCAGATATAGGAACAAGAACAGCAGCATGGCGTTAAAAGAGTGCAGCAGGACATTGACGAGATGATAACCGAAAGTGTTCAGCTTGCCGAGCGCGTAATCGACGGCATAAGTTATGGTTGTAACGGGGCGGTATACATCCTGCGAAAGGTCCGCGAAGGCGTTCGCGGAACGGTTGTAGAAAAATGACGGGATATTATCCAGATTCCTCAGAGTTATATTCTTCACTACGAAATATTCATCATCGTAAACGAACCTTCCGCCGAGAGAGTTGGAATATATCGTAACGGTAATAAAAAATATCAGCAGTAAGGCCTTGACCCTGTCATCTCTTATCCAGGAATTCTCCATAAGTGATAAGCTTTATATTTTCCTTTTCTATAAGGTCCCTGACGCGCCTGCCGGTAAGGGCGGCAAGGTCGCTTTCGCACTTCCAGTGAAAAACGCACCTGTTCAGGACTTCGGGGCTTAAGAATCCCGGATGGCATACAAGTTCCGTCACACCGTCTTTCAGCGTCTTCAGAAGCCTCAACAGGGTATCCTCTTCCAGGTTACCGGAATCCGCCAACCCTAGAAAATCATCGGTACGCGCTATGCCGGCCCTGTCAAGTTTCTCGCCCATCTTTTTGCCGAAATATCTCAGCAGCATTATCTTGTATATTTTTTTCAGGCTGATGGGAGAGACCAGCCTGTCATTGCCCAGGTACCTTATGGAAGGGATGCTGAATTCTTTGGCAAGCTCAATAAATATATCCGTTATAGCGGGCATCATATGAATGTGCTCGTGGCTGGAAAGGCTCTTTATCTGAATGCCCGTCTCTTCCAGCACACAGAGTTGCTTTTTTAATTCTGCTTTTATTTCGTCGCGTTTTATTTTTTTCAGAAAGAATCCGGCAAAAAACTGCATATAGCTTGCAGGAAACAAACTGCCGTTAACCGTAAGTCCGGGTATCTTGGCAGGGTCCGTAAGCGGTGCCGTTTCGGTCAATGCGAGATGCGCTCCTATCTCCTTCAGGTTCAGGGACCTGACCAGGTATAGCGCTTCCTTGAAATCTGCCCCCGTCGGCATCAGGGCAAGCGAAGTGACTATGCCGTCCTTATAGGCTTTCACCACGCCTTCGTCTATGCTTTTATTAAGCCCGAAATCATCCGCGGCTACTATTAAATATTTCATCTATTTTTTGGAAAATTTATACTTCAGCATATCTCCGAAAGTCTTCGCCACAACGCTCATCCGGGATATGGCTGAATGGCCCTTCATCCGGAGCTCAAATATCAGCCCGTACTGCTTTATACGAAAACCGCGCCTGATGGCTTCGACAAATATCTCCACATCTATGAAAGGGCTGGACGATCTCAATTCCAACCCCTGTAAAACTTCCCTCTTGTAGATCTTCAAACCTGAATTTATGTCTTTAAGGTTCAACCCGAATAAAAGTTGCACGAGAAAATTGTACCCCTTTGACATGACTATCCTTTTAAGGCTGGCGTCCTTTATGACAAGGCTGTATGCCGTAACCACATCGGCCTCATCCAGTAATTCCAGTGCCTTTTTAACATCCTCTTCCTTTGCCGGAAAATCGGCGTCTGTGTATATGACTATATCCTTTGATGCCTCCTTAAGCCCGGTCCTGAGAGCGCCGCCGAATTTTGTATTCTCCTTAAGCCTTATATATTTTATGTGGCTGTCTTTAGCGGCCAATCCGGAAATAATATCGCCGCTGTTATCCGTCGAGGCATCGTCCACAACGACTATCTCATAATCCCGGCTTATCCCGCCTGCCAGCAGGGAAGCTTTCGTTATGGCGTCCGATATATTCTCGGACTCGTTATACATCGGAAATACGAATGATATGCTGTATTTTCCGGCAACGCTCATTGCTTAGCCTCTCTCTTGATAATGTATATTCCATCTTCCGGAATTTTGTTCGTTATAATTGCCCGCTTCCCCAGCTTATATACCATATAAGACGGTCTGACGCTGCCAAAAGGATGGATCTCCGGGTCATAAAGCTGTATGTGATTTTTTTCTTTCATCACGCACCAGATACGATCATCCGAATTCATGAATTTGACCATCACATCGTCGAGGTCTACATCGATGGGAAAAGCGCCGGTATAAAAGGCAAGGCCTGCCCTGTTATTGCTCTCCGACCCCAGCCGTTCGTCCGCCTTCATATGTCTTATAAGTTCCGTGGCCACTTCTTTGCTGGTCTCATAACGCTCTATCTGCGGAAGCACAAGCCTGCTGAGCGGATATAGAAATATGGCCACCGCATACGCAATAAGGAAAAATGCGTAGAGATACTTCTTATTTGTGAAAGCAACAAACGAAAGAAGCATGCCGAATATAAGGAAAGAACCCGCTATGACGGCACTTTTCGATATTACCGGATAATCAAAATTTATAAATGCGAGCAGCCCTATGCCGCCTATAATTATAGCCGCCAATAAGATGTAATATGAAAATCTCATCGGCTTCATCGCATTTTTACTTCCGTGCAAAAAATCATCCCAGACGGCGCCTGTTATAAGGGCCGCGGACAGAAAAGACGGGAATATGTAAGTCGGAAGCTTTGTGCTTGATACGGAAAAGAAGCCGAATATCACCAGGAACCATGTAAAGAGAAAAACGATCGCCCCTCTCTCCCCTTGACCCTTGACCCTTGACCCTTGACCCTTTTTAAACAAATGCCAGAACCCAAACGGCAGAAAAACACTCCACGGAAAAAACCCGGCAAATACCACGGGGATATTGTAATAAAACTGCGAGCCTATCTTGTGCTCGGCCTGCGTAAACCTCGTGATGTTATGAAATCCGAAAAATGAATCTATAAACTCTTTGCCGTAAACTTTATAGGTCACCAGATACCACGGCACGGCTACGGCAATGAAAACTATTACGGATAAAACTACGGGCATCTTAGTTATTGCTTTAAGGTCTTTCACCAGGAAAAGATATATTAAAACAATTAAGACCGGAAGCATTATGAACAAGGGCCCTTTCGTCAGCACGGCCAACGCAAAGGCCGCCGACGATAAAACATAGCAGAAGCCCTTCTCTTTCATATAGCCGTAAAAGAAAAATAAAACCCCGAGGAGCATGAGGGTAAATAGGGTCATATCCGTCACACATGCCCGGGAGAGGACTATGTATTCGACATTGGTTGCCAATATGACTGCCGAAAGAAAACCGGCCTTCCTGTTAAAAAGGATAGTGCCCAAAAGATAGATCGCGATCACGCCCAAAAGCCCGAACACGGCGGAAGGAAAGCGGGCGGCAAACTCGTTCACGCCGAATATCTTGAACGAGGCCTTAACCAACCAGTAAAATAATACAGGCTTTTCGAACTGCGGCTTGCCGTACAGATGGGGCGTCAGCCAATCAGAACGCTCAAGCATTTCCTTGGCGCTCTGGGCATAGAATGTTTCATCCGGGTCAGTGAGGGCCATGTCGCCTAACCGGAAGAAAAACAGGTACAGGCAAAGGCCGCATAAAATTAAAAGAGAAAGCCCGCCTCTTTTTAGGATCTTTTCCACAGAGTCACCCTTCTTGCCTGTTAGGCTCGGAATATTACCTTTGAGCGCTGCGATATCCTGGAATATATTAACGACGCGAAACCTATTTTGACTATCTCGCCGGGGATGAATGGAAGGATTCCCACGGAAACTGCCTCTGACACCTTCAACCTGTATAAACATGCAAGCCAGGCGGCGCCCAGTAAGTGGATTAAGATGTCTCCTATTGCGAAAGCGGCTACGATCCTGAAAATACCGGGTTTAGACGAACCGGTCATCGAGGCTATTAAAAACGCCGCGGCTATGAAACCGATAAGATATCCGCCGGTCGGGCCCATTATGCAGGAAAGGCCGAAAGAGAACCCCTGGAATACGGGGATTCCCATAAAACCGAGTAAATAGTATCCGGCCTGGCTCGCAGCGCCAAGCTTACGGCCCAGGACAGCGCCGGCCAGCATTACGAAGAACGTCTGAAGCGTTATCGGAACAGGGCTGATCGCGAGAGGTATCCTTACGTACGCGCCGAGCGTTGTCGCGAGAATAAAAAACAGCACGCCGATAAGCGCGCTGACCGCTTTATTGTTTACAAACTCCATATTTTGATTTAAGGCATAGGCTTTATTCATTTATTATATTCTCCTGTAATTTAGATATTAAGAATACTATAAAACCACCGTCGTGTCAAGGTTCAAAACTCGATGCGCCCGCCTGATTTTATCCATCTGCCGGGCATCTTTACACCGGACTGTTCGCTGTAGCTCACATTGAACAGGTTAGTGACCTCAAAGAAGGCCTCCGCCCGCAAGGACCCTTTGCGTATTATATTCTTTGTTATTTTAGTATCAACGACAACGAACCCCGCGTCACCCACCCTTTTCTTATAGTTTATCACCCAGTAATTCTCGAATCCCAGGATATCCCATTTCAGGCCGCCGGAGATATGCTGTTTTAAATAATCAAGGGCGTATTTGGAAAAATAATCGTGTTTCCTGTATTCATCCACTACGGTATAATTTAAAAATAGCTTCTCGGCCGGGAATTCTTTGTAAATTTTTTTCGGATCGACACCCAGCGACAATTCAAATCCGTTTGTCGCGACAGAGCCTATATTGGACGCTTGCCAGGCAGAGTTCGGGTTCATGCGTATCCAGTCTATGGTATCGCTGGAGTACCTGTTAAAAAAGGCGGCGGAAAGGCTTGCTATCCCCGCATTACAATCCGCCCCCACTTCGTAAGTCCACGAGCTTTCCGGCCTCAGGCCGGGGTTCCCTTTATTCGCGCTGTCGTTATAATAAAGGTCTGTGAACGTCGGAACCCTGTACGCCCTGCCCACCAGGAATTTCAATATAAAATTCTTGACCAATTCATAGCCGACGCTTACGGAAGGAGCGTATTCCCAGCCGAAACCGGTAAAGTAGTCCTCCCTTAAGCCTATGTTAAGTTTCAGTCTGTCGGATAATTTCGGCGATAACTCCATATACATACCCGTATTTGTCCTGGCATGGGTCTGCAGGCTCGTTGAATCGACAGTGTCGCGGGAAACCGTAAATCCGTATGCGGTATCCAGAAAATCATTTTCCAATACGAAAGTGAGCTCGCCGCCGTAAGTATAATTTGTATGAAAATTGGTCTGCCAGCCGGGCCTGTTCTGGTCCAGCATGAATTTATCCCAATGCCTCCTAAGAAAAAGCCTCGGAGTCATAATCAGCGGGCCGTTTTCAATATTACCGCCTATTTTAAAGAACCGCGTATCCGTATGCTCTTCTTCGTTCGGGAACAGATTGGAATAGAAGCTGC
>JAKLDX010000034.1 GCA_022703295.1 Candidatus Omnitrophota bacterium | reverse complement strand
AAGGCTCAGAAAAGAAGACAGGAGCGATTTTGATAAACTTGCCCGGCTTGATATACAGTCCCCCAGCGGCGTCAGAGTGCAGCTTGGGAGCGTGGCAAAGTTCGGTAAGGGCAAAGGCCCGAGCGAGATAAGAAGGGTAAACCAGGAAAGAGTGGTAGCCGTATCCGCTAATATATATGACAGGCCCCTTAAAGATGTTGTGACCGATGTCAATGAAGTGATTAAAAAAATGAACATACCAAAGGGCTATATAGTAAAGCTCGCCGGTGAATCCGAAGAGATGAAGGAGTCTTTCGACAGTATGAGAAATGCCATAATAGCCGCGTTTCTTCTGGTCTATATGATAATGGCTGCTCTTTTTGAATCCCTGTGGCAACCTTTTATAATAATGTTCACCATACCTCTCGGCCTTATAGGAGTAGCCTGGGGTTTATTTATAACGCATACCAGCATCAGCGCGTATGTATTGATGGGTGTAGGCATATTGGGAGGTATCGTCGTTGATAATGCGATAGTTTTAATAGACTGTATAAATCTATTCCGAAGTCAGGGCATGAGCCTGGAAAAAGCTGTCAGATCTGCCAGTAGCGTAAGATTCAGGCCCATAATGATGACCGCCCTCTCTACGGCCCTCGGACTTGTCCCTATGGCGTTTTTAGGCGGTGAAGGCGCTGAGCTGCGTTCTCCCATGGCCATTACCGTCATGGGCGGCCTGATGGTCGGTACGGTACTTACTCTCGTTGTAATACCGACTATCTATCTTAGCGTCTCTGAATGGTTCGAAAAGATATCAAAAAAGAAAGCATAAAACCCGCTCTAGAGAGAGGACTCTATCTGAAATGAGCCTTCCTGAATTTTCCATTAAAAAACCTATAACAATGCTGATGATCTACCTGGCGCTTGTCTCCATGGGCATAATCGCGCTGACCCAGCTGCCGGTTGAACTTTATCCCAATATAAGTTTCGGGGAAGTCAGTATAATTATCGAGGTCCGCGGCGGCATCCCTCCGACGGAAGTCGAAAGCCAGGTCTCAAAACTTGTCGAAGAAGCCGTAGGTAGCGTTAGCCATCTCCAGGAGATGATGTCCACATCCAAGGAAGGGGAATCTACGGTAGTCCTCAGCTTCGATCCCGGGATAGACATGAACTTCGCGGCATTGGAAGTCCGGGAAAAGTTCGCGCGCGTTAAAAGCAAGCTACCGAAGGAAATAGAAAAACCGATAATAGCGCAATTCAAGAGGTCCGACGTCCCCATAGTTATATTGGCCGTTACAAGCCTGAAGCGCTCTACGGAAGAGATTAGAAAAATAGTAGACGAAAATGTGAGGGAGGCGATAAAGCGCATAAGCGGTGTGGCCGACGCGGATGTCGCGGGGGGCAGGGAGAGGAAGATTCTGGTCGAGGCGGACCAGAGAAAGATGGCGACATACGGCCTTTCACTGGAAAGGGTTATATCCGCCATAGGCCAGAATAATCTGAACCTGTTATCAGGTGACATAGAAAAAAAGAACGACAAATATATCATAAGGACGATAGGGCTATACGGAAGCGTTGATGACATGAAAAATATAGCCGTAACAGCCACTCCCGACGGCACTATTGTAAGGCTTAAAGACGTGGCCAATGTCATTGATTCCTACCTGGAGCCTACGGGATACGCCAGGGTCAATATACGGCCCGTGGTCTCTATATATGTGCAGAAGGAATCCACTGCTAATACAATAAAGGTCGCTAAGGCCGTAGAGGATGAAGTCGAGAGATTAAAAGAACGCCTTCCCAAGGATATCCAGATAATAGTAACGAGCAATCAGGCAAATTTCATCAAAAGTGCGATAGAGAACCTGAAGGACGCCTTACTTAAGGGCGCGGCGCTGGTAATGGTGGTACTGGTGCTCTATCTTATACGCCTGGACAGAAGGGCGCTTATCATTGTGGTCGCAATACTGGCATCGATCGTGTTCATGCCGGTCAAGTTTTTATACGTTTTGTTATTGGCAATGGTTTTGACTTTCTTTTTTATAAAAAAGATTAGGCCGGTTGCCATAGTGTCGTCAGCTATCCCGATATCCGTTATCATCACGTTCATATTGATGTTGCCTATGAAGCTGACCCTTAATTTTATGACGCTTTTCGGCCTTGCGCTCGGCGTGGGAATGCTCGTCGATAACGCCATAGTGGTTTTCGAGAATATTGTCCATAAACACGAAGAGGGCATGACGGGGATCCCTGCGGCCGTATCAGGTACCGAGGAGGTGTGGGTTGCCATATTAGCAGGTACCCTTACGCATATATCGGTCTTCTTGCCCATGGTATTTGTCGGTTCAGAGATATGGCTTATGTACGGCGGTGTGGCCTGGACCGTTACTTTTTCCCTTTTGATATCCCTGTTCGTGGCCATAACGGTAGTGCCCCTTCTTTCATCCAGGACCAAGATAAGCATAGAAGAGATAGACTTTTTAAAGCCCATCTACAAAATTCAGCGTAAGGGGGTCCTGTTTTTCATGCGATACCGGGGGCGTGTTTTATTGGGAGCCTTTATATTATTTGCCATATCGTGTTTTTTCTTTGCCAGGCTGGGAGGGGAATTCCTGGGCACCACTGAACAGAATAAATTCACCGTATTTATAGAACTTCCGACGGGTACCAAGCTGGACGTTACCGACACGATAGTCAAAAAGGTCGAGGCCATCGTGAAAGAGATACCTGAGATCAAGACCTTCTCTGCGAGGGTCGAACCATGGTCCAGCAAAGTTTACGTCGAACTGGTGAGCCTTAGGCAAAGAAAGCGTTCCGTAAACGAGGTCATAGAGGGGCTTAGGCCAAAGACTGACAAGCTGAGGCCGGCCTTTATATATTATGAGGAAGAACAGGAAGTGGGCACAAAAGAAGTTGTGCTCGAGGTTTTCGGTTATGACTTCAACGCCTTGAGAGAGATAGCGATATCAATGGCATCAAGGCTGGGCTCCGTCAAAGGTTTTACGGACACCAAGATAAGGATGCGTGAGGGCCGGCCTGAATTAGGGCTGAAGGTCGACAGGAAGAAGACGGCCATGTATGACATGACTGTTACGGACGTGGCGGATTCGATCCACGCCCAGATGAGAGGCTTGAGGGCGACGCTTTTTCATACCTCATCCAGCGAGGTTGAGACGATAGCCAGATTGGACGAAAAGTACAGAAAGACATTTAAGGACGTGCATAAATTGATACTTATGAACAAAGAAGACGACAAGGTATTCGTGGACCAGGTAACCGATTTTAAATATGGGCTAGGGCCCAGCGAGATATGGCGGAAGAATAAGACAAGGATGATACAGGTTAGTGCTAATATAGGCGCGATACCCTTGAGCAATGCCGCCACGATGGTAAAAAAGGCGCTGAGCGACCTGAGGCTACCGGAAGGGTACTATTGGAGGCTGGGCGGCAATTATCCCAAGATGGTGTCTACACAGAAACAGATCCCCATGACGATATTACTTACAGTTGTTCTCATATACCTGATCCTGGCGTCCCTTTTCGAATCCTATATACAACCCATAATAATAATGACGGCAGTGCCCCTGGCCCTTATAGGCGTTGTCATTTCGTTGTATGCTACAGGGAAATCTGTAGGAATGGGCGTGTTTGTAGGTATAATAATGCTCGGCGGTATAGTCGTAAATAACTCGATATTATTGATCGATCATGCCAATACCCTGCGCAAAAAAAATGTTAAGCATATAAAGGCGATAATACTTGCTTCCCGCGACAGGCTGCGGCCTATATTGATGACGACGTCGACGACGCTCCTGGGCCTTTTACCCATGGCCATAAGCACGCAGGAAGGATCTAACTTGTGGAGCCCGCTTGCGATAACAGTCATGGGCGGGCTTATGAGCTCTACTATATTGACCCTTCTCATAGTTCCCAGCTGCTATATAATAGCCGAAGATGCTATGATAAGGGCTAAGAAGTTATTTGAAAAATTCGGGTTCAAGAAAGATCGCAAGGCGGCTTAAGCTAATTCTTAACCGAAAGCAGGGTTAGATATGAAGAAAAAATTCCTGGTTTTTGTTTTTTATACGCTGCTGGTCCTGTTTTTGATAGCCCTTTATACTATCCCGCCGGCCCTGGGAGTGCCTGCGACCAGATTTGTTTTCGCGATGACCGGGTATTATCTCATCCTGGCGCTGCTTTTATTGTGGGCCATTACCCTGGTCCAGTGCCTTGTGCACTACAAAAGCGATGTAATGCGGTTTTTCCGCTCTTACAGCAAGGGCCTTGTCGTATGCTTCATGCTGGTTTGCATTATATTTATTTCGGTAAAACCCATGTTCAGGGTCTTAAGCGACGAGACGAACCTTTTGTCCGTATCAAAATCCATGCTGTATGAAAAGAAGGCCGATAATGTCATCATGGGCAAATGGTACTACGACATTTTTCATCCTGTAAGGAGAGAGGTTGATGCCAGGCCGTTGGCGTTTTCGTTCCTGGCCTGTATCATACACGTATTGACAGGGTTCCGCCCGGAGAATGTCTTTGTATTGAATTTCATCGTTTTATTCATCCTGCTTTTTCTTATTTATAAAGTTTTTAAAGACAGGCTGGGCGGGATATGGGCAACATCCGCCGTAATTCTTGTCGCAAGCCAACCGGTAGTTTCGCAGGGAGCCACATCCGGCGGATTCGAGCTTTTATTTTCTCTTTTTGTAATAATATCTTTTATTTCTCTCAGATGGTTTATAGATAATCCGGAAGGATTAAGATTCCAGCTTTTATGGGCGAACCTGCTTTTTTTAAGCAATACCAGATACGAAGGTATCATGTTTTTCGTATTAGTTATGTTCGGATTATGGTGTCTTAAGTATCTTAATAATCCGGATTTTTTTAAGAAAAACATGCAGATAATATACGCTTTTACTATATTGGCATTGCTGTTGATATGGTGGCAAAGATTCGCTATGAAGGATCTGATGTGGGTGGATAAAATCAATAAAACCTTCTCATTGAATAACTTACCGCAAAATATCTCCGCATTTTCAGCGTCGCTATTTAATTATCATTTTTTCTTCCCGCACGCAACTATAGTAAATTTATTCGCTGTCTTGTCGATTTTTTATTTCGTATATTTGTATATATCCGGACGTCTGCCCAAAGAAAAACGCGCAAAAGACTTTCTGACGATCTTCATATTGAGCGTTTTTGTATATTGGATCTTTCTGGTGTTATTCATTGCCGGAGAAGCCGTTCATCCGTCAACCAGCAGATATTTTATGATATTTTTTATACTATTTTCTGTTATTGCCGCTGTGGCATTAAGCCGCATAAAAATTTTTAAGGGCAATCCAATATATGCCCTTATTATGGCTCTCGCCGTATTTTTGCTTTATCATCCGGTTTCTGTAGAAGACCGGTATTCCAGGGCTCAGGTCACTCCCAGAGAATTCAGGGCCTTTACCGAGTTTCTGGACAACCAGGCAAAAAAAGAAAAAAATATTCTCGTAATTGTCGATCGGCCCAACCAATATACCGCCTTTAATTATGGAGCTGTAGGCTTCAATTATGCCAACAACGACAAAGGTTTGCCGTTGGAGTATAACAACCATCTTTACTCGGATATTTTTGTTATGCAAAAGATAGATTATTCGACGCAGCAGCCGACAGCGGGAACATTCCTGGACAGCAAGTATATACTTGAAAAAATAACAGAGCTTGAGACCGACGTAAAAGGGTTTATACGCATCTCAAGAGTTGTAGCTGTTAAAGTATAAAAAAGTCTGATTTTGGCTATTGACACCATATATCTTATATGATATATATTATAGTGTGATGTAGAAAGGGATATTTTTTTTAACCACATTTTTCAGCATTAAAAAAAGTATTAAAAAAGGTTGAATAAAGATGATAGAATACTATAGCCCTCAAAAAAGAATCGTGCTGAAAACGATCGCCAGCGTGCTGGTTCTGTCATTTATCTGGTATGACATAGCCTGGGCCGGTGACCTATTTTATTCAACCGGCGGGCCCGCCAATAATACTATTGTACAAAATATTGCAAAACCAGCTCTCGATAAAAAGATACAATTAAGCGCATCCGAATTAGAAAAATCCAAATTAGGCAAATCCGAAAAAACCGCACCCTCCAAAGAAGCAAGCTCCAAAAAAGAGATCACCAATTATGATTATTTAGCATATAACAGGGACTTGTCTGCTGCCGAAAAACTCATGCCTTCAAACCAGGAAGTGGAGCAGACGAATAATTTTGCGCCTGAGGACATCCGCCAGCGCGATGCGAGGCACAGGGAAGTAATGGGAATAGCGCAGGCCGTTGAAGATCTCTCATGGCTTTTGAAGAAGCCCCAGAGGCAGGATCCGGAGCTCGAGCTCCAGAAGAAAAAAGGCGGCGGCGACGCAAGTAAGACAGATTGGTCCCTGACCGATCCGGACGAAGACAACACCGCGCACAATTATAATGATTTGCCGGACACGAGGAATCCCAATAGCTCCACAAAGTACGATATTACAATGATGGATATATCTGCCTGGATGAGCAGGCACCCGGAACAGTTCAAAGATAAAGAAGGCGTGCTCTACTGGGTTGGCGAAGGCCTCGGAACACCGGATGAGGAAAGACTTATCATGAAGATAGAGTATTTCGGGACAGGCAAGAATCAAAAGATATTAACTATATATACAGGCTATTATCTTACAAAAGATAATAAATATGACGCTAAATACAAGATTGAGTATATATATGGTGATAGCGGCGACCTGACCGAGACCCGGAAATATGATATATCGGACGGGGAAAACAATAAGCGGCTTGTAGAGAAGAGCTTGTATTCCGGATCGGGCGACGATTCCAGGATACAGAAGACCATATATTACGGTAAATTAGGCCAGATAACAAATAGGCGCGATTTTAAGTATGAAGCCGGCGCGTTAAAAGAGACGCTTTATTACGAGACAAGTTCTGAGAAAGAAGGCGAGGGAGAGCTTGTCCAGAGGACAGCCTTCGTCGGAGAAAAGAACAAGGAGCTTGCCGACTACACACAGAATTTTTATACCGACGAAGAAACGGGCGAACGGTATGTGACCGAGACAACGGTTTATTATTATAAAAACGGTAAGAGGGCTGGCGCTGCCAGCAAGAACGAAGACGATTACCGCTATTCGAAATCCAGACAGGCAACTTACAGAGGCGATCCGGATGCGAACCACGACGGCGAAGTGACAGAAGATGAACTGAAAGACGCAAGAAAGCTCTCGGAATTGTTTTATGATACAAGGAACAGATTAGCTAACGAAGAGACGGCCGACTACATGTTCCTTTACGCCGATACGGGGGCCATAACAAGGACCACCTTATATTTTTACAAAAACGGCAAACGCGCAAAAGACGCTAATTACCGCGAGTGCATGGAGTTTTCAGCCACCTATTACGGCAACCTGGACGCTGACGGTAAAGACGGTATAAGCGCCGAAGAGCTTGCTGCAGGCGTAATGGTGTCCAAGACGGTCTACGATACGCTGCACCGTTTAAAAGGCGAAGAAGTCCAGCTTTGCACATTCACATATCTGGCAGACGGCAAAACCGTAGCCGATACGCTTTTTTATATCTACGAAGGCAACCAGCTTGCCGGGACCACAGACGGCGATGAAAGGATACTGAAGACCGAAACTTACTGGGGCGATGCCCTCGGTGAGGACGGCAAGATAAAAGACGGAGCCTTACTGAAGTCCGAGACCTTTAACCAGTTCAATGATTCGGCGAAGAAGGGTGAGGAAGTAGCCGATGTGACGCGTAATTATTACAGGGACGGAAAAACCGTAAAAGAAACGATCTTTTATTTCTATAACGGCGGAAAACGCGCCGCTGACTCTACAATAAGGTCCGGAATGGAGAGGAGCGTTACATTCTGGGGCGATGCCCTTGACCCTGCCAGCCTTTTGATGGGTGACGGCAAAACATATAATATTGAAGCCGTAATAGAATTCATATCGATGAAACTGGGCATAGACGCGAAAGGTAAGACCGCCAATCAGATCCGGGAAGCCTTTGTTGACCTGATAGCCAGCGGCGATAGCCTGATAGCTACTATGCTGCTCAGCCTGCTTACCAGCATGACCAAAGAATCGTTCGGCAAGATGGAAAATCTGCTGAACGGCCTGCTTTCGCTTCTTAAGGGTAACGGAAGCCTGTTGTATCTATTGTACTCCCTTGATCTTACAGGCGTGAGCACGATAGCCGGCCTTATCGAACGCATGCTTTCCGCGGAAAATATGGACGCGGATTATATAGCTTTAACCAAGATCGTCCTTTCACTGAAGGAGAGCTCTTCGCTTGAGTCGTTTTTTACCGGTTTGATTGAACAAGCAACGGCGCTTGGCCTTACAAAGAAACTGGCTTCATTACTAGCAAAGATAGGGCTTAGCAGGGCCGGATCACTATCGAAATTACTGAGTAAGTTGCACAGTCTTACAGAAGACAGAGATCTTCTTGCGCTGTTAGAAGGAAGCTATGCCTCTTTAGATGAACTGCTTGCCGCTGCCGAAGCTGCCGGCCTCACCGCTAAACTGCTCGATCTTTTAGCCAAGCTTATGCAGGATCCGGAATATTACATATTCGAGTTGATTGATGAGATGGAGACTGCGGCAAGGGCAGGGACCGATTTATACAATCTGCTAGAAACTATGCGTAAAGAGATGACGGGTGAAACAGTTCCAGACGGTACTGTGACGGCATCGGGGGATGGGGATAAGGTTACATATGCTTCCATAGGCGACTTTATAGATGAGCTGATAAGAAGAGCCGCTGCCAGTACTCCTTCGCTGTCGGATAACTTGCTCTTAGTTTTCCTTGATGTCGGCATATCTTCCAAGGGCTCAAGAGAAGGTTTATTGGATTATCT
>JAKLDX010000033.1 GCA_022703295.1 Candidatus Omnitrophota bacterium | reverse complement strand
TACCTCACCCGAAAAGCGCTTCGCCTAATTTAGAGATCCTGCAATGTGTAGACGAATGCCTCGCGGAAGCAGAACTTTTAAGCAAGCCCAAAAAAGTGCTGCGAAAAATAAAAATAACCGATATTAATAATAATCAAATAAAACTGGCCGATGGCGCTGTTTTTTCCAGTAAGTATGTAGCCTCTTCGCTGAAAGATGCGCAAGAATTATGCCTGTTCCTTGTAACCATCGGCGCCTCTCTCGAAAAAAAAGCAAGCTGCCTTATGAAGGACGGTGAAAGTTTGCGCGGATACCTGCTGGACAGGACAGGATCCATGGTGGTAGAATCCCTTGCCCAGCTCGTCGAGGATGAATTACGCAATGGCTATGCCAGGCTTGATAAAAGCGTTTCCATGCGATTCAGCCCGGGTTATTGCGACTGGAAAATAGAAGAACAGCTCAAGCTTGATGAAATAATCGATTTCAAGAAAGCCGGGGTGCGCCTTACCGATGCCTGCATGATGGTCCCGAAAAAATCCATAACAGCCATAGTGGGCATAGGCCCGAAAAACACTTTCTCAAAGATCAAATCTCAGTGTAATTTCTGCGATAAAAAGGATTGCGACTACAGAAGGGTTTTTAAGCGGTACTAGCGAGATTTTCCTACGGCTTCGGCGCTTCCTGTTGCAGCAGTTTTTCCCAGTTCTTATCCGTCCGCACCTGGATCTCATCCAATATAGTCTTATTCTCCGGCTTACTGAGATGGCGAAAACGGTTCTGAAGCTTGAGGAATTCGATCACAGGCTTCTTCTCTTTAGGCTTATACGTGATCCTGTACTGGCCGTTCACTACCTCAAATAGCGGCCATATGCATGTATCAGCAGCAAGACGGCCCATGTCGCAGGTAAGTTCCGGTTCGAACCCCCAACCAAGTCTGCAAGGCTGGAAGACGTTTATGAATTTAGGGCCTTCTATGGAGAGGGCCTTTTCCACTTTTGATGTAAGGTCACGCCAGTTGCCTGCTATAGATTGCGCTACGTAAGGGATATCATGCGCGATCATTATCGCCGTAAGGTTCTTCCGGTATTGCTCTTTCCCCTTTTTGACCTTTCCGACCGGGGCAGTAGTGGTATCCGCACCGTGCGGCGTAGCGCCTGAACGCTGAACTCCCGTATTCATGTACGCTTCGTTATTATAACAGACGTATAATATATTATGCCCGCGCTCCATGGCGCCGGACAAAGATTGCAGCCCTATATCGTATGTTCCGCCGTCGCCGCCGAACGCAATGAAATTGACTTTCTTATCGTATTTTCCCTGCCTTATCCAGGACTTGTATAACGCCTCGACGCCGCTTATGGTCGCGCCGGCATTTTCGAAAGCACTGTGTACGAACGGGACGTTCCAGGCCGTATAAGGGAATATGGTAGAAACTACCTCGAGACAACCCGTAGCGTTAGCCACGACAGTGTTCGGGCCGGCGGCCATCAGTACCTGCCTTGCTATTATGGCAGCGCCGCAGCCCGCGCACGCGCGATGCCCGCCCGTAAACAACTCTTTGCCTTTTGATAATTCTTTCAGATTAGCCATTTAGTCTCTCACGCCCAGATAATTTATTTTATTGACGGCCTTACCTTTAAGACAGGACGAAAGATCGTTGCATACAGATTCTATATCTTCCAGTCTAATTTCGCGTCCGCCCAGGCCGTATATGTAATTAATAACCGCTTTATTTAATCCTTTATCGAATAATGCCGCTTTAACCTCCAGACAGACCGGGCCTTCCTGGCCGTTCATCGAATCCGAGCGGTCCATCACCGCTATTGCCTTCATGCCCTGCAGGGCATCCGCGATCTCCTCTTTGGGGAATGGCCTGAAAAGACGCGGTTTCAATAACCCTACCTTCAGACCTTTTTCACGCAAAGTATCTATAGTGACTTTCGCGGTGCCGGCGGTCGAACCCATGGCAACTATGGCGCATTCGGCATCATCGAGTTTGTATTTCTCAAATAATCCGTAAGATTTACCGAATTTTGCGGCATAATCTTTGGCTACATCCAATACCACGGACTTCGAATTACGGATAGCCTCTATTGCCTGCCTTCTGTGCTCGAAATAATAATCCTGCAGGTCAAGCGCGCCTACTGTTATCGGCCTTTCCAGATTAAGCAGGTAATTTTCAGGTTTATATACGCCTACGAATTTTTTGACATCGGCATCATCCAGTATCTCTATCCGCTCCATCCCGTGACTTATGATAAATCCGTCGGTCGTAACTATGACCGGAAGCTTCGCGGTCTCGGCTATCTTTATAGCCTGTATCATATTATCATATGCTTCCTGCGAATTTTCCGAAAATATCTGTATCCAGCCCGCCTCTTTAACCATCATGGTATCTGAATGGTCGCAGTGTATGTTTATCGGGCTCGAAAGCGCCCTGTTGACGTCTGCAAGTACTATGGGAAGCCTCAACCCCGACGCTATGTAAAGCATTTCTGCCATAAGCGCCAACCCCTGGCTGGAGGTGCCGGTCATCGTCCTGCCGCCGGCGGCGCTTGCGCCTATGCAGGCCGACATAGCCGAATGTTCGCTTTCAACCGGTACAAATTCAGTATCAACAAGGCCGTCAGCTACAAAGGATGCGAATATCTGCACTATCTCCGTCGCGGGCGTTATGGGGTATGCTGCCACAACGTCAGGATTTATCTGGCGCATGGCCTCGGCCATCGCCTCATTCCCTGTTCTCGCTATTACGTTTGCTTTAGCCATTTTTAGCTTTAAGCTGTAAGCCTTAAGTTGTAAGCTTAACTTATAGCTTACAACTTATAACTTATAGCTATTTTTTCCCTTTTGCTTCTTTTTCCGATATCATCACTATCGCCTTACCCTTAACCGGGCATTCGTGAGCGCATATGCCGCAGCCTTTGCAGTGGTCGTAATCGAAACCGGCCATCTTACCGTCTTTGACTATCACGGCCGAATCCGGGCAATATACCCAGCAGGTGAGGCAATTGATGCATTTCTCCGGTATCAGGACCGGCCTTCTGCTTCTCCAGTCGCCCGTCTTGAACTCCCTGGCGGTACCGCCGCCTATTATCAGGTCGCCCTCGGGAAGTTCTTTCCAGCCTGGTTTTTCTTTTTTAGCGGCCATTTATGATTTTACCTCGTTATAGGCGCGTTCTATCGCCTTCAGGTTGCCTTCTATGACTTCCGGTTTGGATTTGAATTTTTTCTCGAGTTTCTTTTTTGTATCCGCTAACATCTCTTTGAAATCAAGTATCCCCGTAACCTTTATAAGGGCCCCCAGCATAGGGGTATTGGGGATATCCCTGCCTATGGTCTCTTTTGATATCGCGGACGCGTCGATCGTAAAAACTTTTATGCCGGGTTTAATATTAAGCTCTTTCCTTACGTCGGAGGCCGGTTTTGCCGTATTGACGATTATTATGCCGGTCTCCGGGAGGCCTTCCGTGACATCTACGGAATCCATCAGCGTGGGGTCCAGCACTATAACGACATCCGGATTGAGCACTCCTGAGTGAAGCAGGATAGGCTTTGAGGAAAGACGGTTAAATGCGGCAACCGGGGCGCCCATTCTCTCGGGCCCGTATTCCGGGAACGCCTGAATATATTTGCCTGACGCAAGTGCTGCGTCCGCAAATAAAAGGGCGGCCGTTTTTGCTCCCTGGCCACCCCTGCCATGCCAGCGAAACTCCATCAAATCTTTCATCTTGTCCAGTCTGAATTATTATTGCGCCGATGCATCCTGTTTCGAGGTAAGCATCAGATAATACGCCGTGAAACTTACGGTCATCACGACACCCAGATACCCGTTGATTATGCCGGTTACCACAGCCGTTGCAACGCGGCCGGCACCGGAAGGCAGTAATGCTATCAGCAGATTGAGCACATAACCAATCACCAAAACTATGCCTATCGAAATAAGCATAAGAACTATGAAAAGTAAAAGCAGGGTAAATACCCTTTTGAAAGGATTCTTTGCTACTTTCAGGCTTTTCTTAACCGCTTCTATTACGCCGATTTCATCACAAACCAGAGCATAGGGCGACAGCGTAAGCGGAATGAAGTAAAGAAGCGTGGCTATTATACCTATAATCATAGCTATGATCGTAGCTATAATCGTGACCAGCTTATTATTTAACGGCGCGGTAACAGCAATTATCAGGGCAGCTATCAAGGCCACTATAACTACTACCGCGACTATTACGATGCCAAGCAAAAGAAGCTTAAGATAATATTTGGCTCCGTAGGAAGCGAAGGCGCTGAGTTTCATCTTGCCTTCCTTTACATAATCCCTTACGGCACCAAGCGTACCGCCTTGTATGAATATGCTTATAAGAACAAATACGACCGTGAAAATCAAAAGAGGCGCTGACATTTCCGGAGATGGCTGTGTCCCTTGAACCGGAGTGAACGGCAAACTTACCAGATTACCGATAACATTGAAAACTATCAATATTAAAACAAGGTTGAGGTTCTTAGTAGCAACGACAAAACCTTTCTTGACCACCTCTATTATGCCCATACAACCTCCTTAATTTGTATGTAAAAATATATCAGATTTAAAGCTGACTGTCAAGGTCATTCTGGAATTTAGGCCTGCCGGCGGCCCTCGAAGGCCTTTATTATCGTGGCCTGGTCGGCATACTCAAGATCGCTGCCTACAGGTATTCCATAGGCCACTCTGGTAAGCTTAGCACCTGAATTTTTGAGCACCTTCAGCAGGTACAAGGCCGTAGCCTCACCTTCTGTGTTGAAATCGGTCGCTATTATTATCTCTTTAAACTTTCCACCTTTAGTTCTTTCTAACAGCTCTTTTATCTTCAGGTCTGATGGGCCTATGCCGTCAAGCGGAGATAGCGACCCCAACAAAACATGGTACAGGCCGTTGTAATGCCCGGCCCTTTCTATGGCAATTATGTCATTCGGCTCTTCCACTACACACAGGAGGGACTTATTCCTGGAATGGCTCTTGCAGATCTCACAGGTCTCTTCATCACTCAGATTGTTGCATATCTTACAGAATCTTACGGACTCTTTTACCTTAATGATCGCCTTCGAGAGTAATTCGGCGTCATTTTTTGACGATCTTAATATGTAAAACGCCATGCGCTGGGCGCTCTTAGGGCCTATCCCCGGCATCTTGGAAAGTTCTTCTATGAGCATCTTCATCGAGGCAGGAAAAGTCGTCACCTTGCTCTGGGCCTCCTGTTATCCTTATTCGATATTTCGCCTCCGAAAATCTCCATCGCCGTCTTCAGTATGGGGTCCATTTCCTTGCTGCCGGCCTCGTCGTCTGGAGAAGAGGGTTCTTCGGTAGTATCTCTTTCGCTATTTTTACCGGCACCCTTGGCCGGAAGATTTACGGGCTCTACGAATATAAAAGCGATCCGGGGCTCGATCTTGAGCTTCATCCTGAAGGCCTCTTCAACAAGTTTTTTGTTTTCCGGAAGCTCAAGCATCTCTTTATGGAACTGGTGTTCTTTAGGGAAGCCTATCGAGATCGTATTTTTTTCGAAACTGACCGGATATCCTTCATCGAGATAGGAAGCTATAGATATTTTTTTAGCCCTTACATAATTTATGATGCTTGCCCAGGAACTCAATATCTCCTCCAGGTCCGCGTCAACGGAAGATTGCGGAACCGAAGCGGGGGCTTCAGCCTTTATTTCGCGGACCTCCGGTTTCACATATTGCTGGCACGCGCCGGCGGTTTTGCCGAGCTTTTTTTCAAGCTCACTTATTCTGGATATAACCTCGTCCAGAGGTACGACGGGCCCGGATCTCGCCAATTTTATCATCGCGGCCTCAAACGGTATCCTGGGCATATTTGTCTTTCTTACAAAATCCAGCGTGTTGGAAAGAGTGTATATTATATAAAGGATCTGCTCTACGGTATATTTTTTGGATTCGGCTTCATAATGCTTTATCTCCTCGGCTGAGGCATCGATCAGCGAATCGGCATTCTTTGTTATCTTTGCGACGGAAAGATTCCTGTAGTATTCTATGAGGCCGTATATCACCTGGACCACATCCTTGCCTTCATTTATAAAACCATCTGTCAATTTCAATGCGGCAGCAGGATTTTTTTCCAGCAGAGCGCCCGCCAGGCCGGATATGACCTCTTCGTCTATCACGCCAAGCATCTTCGATACTTCTGAAAGGCTCACCTTGCCCTTAACCGAAGATACTATCTGGTCCAATATCACCTGACCGTCCCTCAGGCTGCCGTCGGAACATTTGGCGATCAAACTTAGCACGTCATCATCCACGCTCAGCTTCTCGGCCTTTATTATCATCTTGAGATTTTTAAATATGTCCTTGGCGGATATCCTCCTGAAGTCGAACCTCTGGCACCTGGAAAGTATCGTCGGAGGGACTTTGTAAACCTGGGTGGTGGCAAATATAAATTTAACATGCTTCGGAGGCTCCTCAAGGGTTTTCAGGAGCGCGTTGAAGGCCTCGGAGGTCAGCATGTGGACTTCGTCTATTATATATATCTTGAAGCTGCCCTTGGACGGCGCGAACTTCACGTTTTCGCGCAAATTCCTTATCTCGTCTATGCCCCTGTTCGAGGCGCCGTCTATCTCGAGGATGTCCAGGCTGGAACCCTGCGTTATTTCCTCGCAGAGCCGGCACGAGTTGCACGGTTTAACGGTCGGCCCTTTCTCGCAATTTAAGGCCTTGGCCAATATCCTGGCTGTGGTAGTCTTGCCGACACCGCGCGGGCCGGCAAAAAGATAGGCGTGAGCGACCCGGCCTTGTGATATCGCGTTCTTCAGTGTGGTCGTTATGTGGGACTGGCCCTCTATATCGTCGAAATTCTGGGGCCTGTACTTTCTTGCGAAGACAATGTAGCTCATAGTGGTTATAAAATAACACTCTCCGGATAAAAAATCAATCTATATATATCTCTTCTTCTATATGAAAATTATTCTGGAATCCGGAATCCGGGATAAGTTCAGGCACCTTGAACTGGCCGTCGTGCGCGCCTTCGCTTATCCTCTTCTCGCGGTATTTCTCAAAATCGCCTTTTTTGACCACCTTAAGGATGGGGGAGTTCAGGAGCTGGGCCTTCCTTATATTATGGTACTCGTCATTCTGGTTATACAGCTCTTCTTCTATCGATCTCAGCAACTCCTTCTTTTTGTCCATCGGCACATCTTTCTCGAACTCCACAATAAATATATACCGCGGAGGCCTTTCCCACTGAAAGGATGCGGAGAAAAACTCCAGAAGGATATTATTCTTATCGATAGCCCTATTTATGGCTTCGTTCACATGGGATTCATAAAGTTTCTCGCCGGCCAGAGACATTGCGCTGAGGCCTTTCTGGACAAATTCCACCATAGGCGTTTTATTGAAAAATCCGTCGACTGTGATTATATCGTCAATATTGTACCTGTATAAACCGCCCGGGGTGGTCACGATAAGAAAATATTCTTTCCCTGCCTCGAGCTGGTCACACAGAAGGAAACGCTTATCCTGTCTGGCCATATCTTCTTTGGGTACAAATTCATAAAAATTCGTGTTTATCGCCAGAACACCGCCGGAGCCCTTGTCGCTCATCGGGATGGAACTGCGGGCCTCCGAAGAAAGGCATCCGAAATCTCTTATCGGCACATCGCCGAAATACTGGGGCAGCTCTTTTAAATATAGCCTGACCGTCCCGCCCTTCCAGCATTCTATGAGCTTAAGGTTCGGCCAGAAAAATTTAGGCAAAAGCTCTCCCTTTTCTTTCAGGATAGATCTCAGGAAAGATGCCCTTGCCGGATCAGGCCTGAGGCCTGATTCTATTTTATTTCTTATGCCGGCAGGAATATTTAAAGTTCTGTCAAGTGTGCCCTTTTCTATATCCTCTATTATTCTGTCTTTCCAGATCTCTATCTTCTGACACAGCAGAACTATCGTATTCGGGTTAAGCGTTGCTATTGTCGTCAGGTCATGCTCCATGCCTATCCTTAATATGCAGTAGTATCTTGAATCGTAATCGGTTATATTGAATACCTGCGGAGGCAGCGCGTAAAGATTTCTTATTATCCGGGGCAGGTTCCGGTAAGCATGCCCGCTCTCTGCCCCGTAAGGAAGGCCCGAAACCGTAAATCCTTCTACCTCCGGGCTTATCACGGCGAGGATCTTGCCGTCCAGTATATCGGGGTGGTCTTTCAGTATATAATACGCCCAGAGGTTCGCCACCTCGGCTTTTTTATCCCTGGAATACTCCGTTACCGGTATGAATTTAGGACGCTTGGTGGTGCCGCTTGTTGTGGCAAAAAATATCGGCTTGTCCACCGTCAGAATATTCTGTTCGCCTCTCTTCATCCTGTCTATGTAAGACGCTATGCTTTCGCTGTCGCTCATAGGCACATTGCGCCGGTAATCTTCTATGGATCTTATTTTGCTGAAATTATACTTCCTGCCGTATTCCGTATTTTTGTTCCGCGAAATATACTCCATCAGAACCCTCTCCTGGAACAAGAGCGGATCGGTGGTCGCTTTTTCGAAAAACCTGGCCTTGAAACACACGAGGGCCTTCATCAAAAAATACGGGATGCTCACGTCTCTCCTTTTTAAGGTTTCTTGCTCATTTGGCGGATCCTGCCGAAAAAATCTTCCATCTTTTCCGCTACGACATCTCTCTCCTGGTCCGCCGTTATCACATGATATGAATCGTACAGGAGGACCATCTCCTTCATCTCGGACTTTATATTGTCATAGATAAATTTGGAATTCCTGATGCTTGTCATATCATCGTCTTTGGCCTGTATCAGCTGCACCGGAAAACAAACCTGCGGTAGTTTCCCGGAAACATGCTTCACCAGAAGTTGAAGCTGGTACAATAGCGTCACAGGAAAAAAGGGATATCCGTATTGGGCGACATTTGTCATGTCATGCAATTTCGCTCCTGAATAATAGCTGTGTATCTTCTGGCGTATAGCTTCATTTTTTACGCCGTAAGGCGGTTCTTCTTTAAAGTAGAAAAAGTATTTTAACGGAGTATTATAACCAAGCGGGAGAAAGAAGCTGGAGCCCGGAGTATTCCATCCGTCGTAAAAAAGAGTGGGCGCAAGACAGCTTATGCCGGATATTTTATCTTTGAATTCATCCGCCAGCAGAATAGCGAGAAGCGCGCCGAGAGAAAGCCCGGCCGCGAATACAGGCCCTTTATCATTATTAACCCTGCCATCTATGAT
>JAKLDX010000032.1 GCA_022703295.1 Candidatus Omnitrophota bacterium | reverse complement strand
ACGGTGTCTCTCAGCCCTACAAGCTTTGCCTTACCGACAAAAGCTTTTAATCTTGTCGCTATTTCATACGGCAGGTTCATAGATTCGAAACCTATCCTTTTCAGGCGACATCTGCCGGCCAGCTTCTGCAGGGTAAGATATGTAGAATGCGTCACAATCTGAATCTCGAACCCCGTTAATGAATCTGCGGCCTCTTCGATATACCTGGAATCCGTAAGAAAATATTTCCGTCCGGATGTTAACAGGATCGCGGAATCGTGCCCTTTAAAACCGCTCAGATATGAGACATTTACTTCGCTGGTTACCAGAAAGGCATCCAGCTTTCTGCGATCCATTTCGTATTCTAAAAGAGCGAGCCTTTTCTTATAATCAGGTTTTAGCATTACTTTTCTATAAGGCTTATGGCCGCTTCAAGGCCAAGGCAATAGCTCAGGATCCCGAAACCCGAAACCTGCCCTTTGGCTACGGGGGCGATCAGTGATGTATGCCTGAATTCCTCCCTGGCGTATATATTGGAAAGGTGCACCTCGACCGTAGGTATCTCAACAGCGCTTACGGCGTCGCGTATGGCTACGCTCGTATGAGTATAAGCCGCGGGGTTTATAAGTATCGCGCCGAACTTGCCCTTTGCCTTACCTATGATCTCTACTATTTCACCTTCATGATCTGTCTGGACTATTTCCAGGGCGACCTTTTTCGTCTTAGCGATCTTCTTTAGCTCCGCATTGATGTCGTCGATTGTGACCCTGCCGTATATATCGACTTCGCGCTTACCCAGCAAATTCAGGTTCGGCCCGTGAATTACCAATATTTTTCGCATAGTCATTCCTCTTTTTTGTTCTGTTGAAGCGCCTCTTCGGTCATCATAATCGGAATGCCGTTTCTGACCGGATAGCGCCTGCCGCATTTCGCGCAGATTATTTCCTCCGCAACCTGCCTGACATCCGCTTTGCATGCCGGACAGGCCAGTATATCCATTACCCGCTTATCTATCATAGGGCATCCTCTTCTTCGATCTCCTTGAATTTTACTTTGAACTGCGGGCTCAGGGCGTATATGATCCCGCCCGCTACGCTTATCACCAAAAGTACGAAAAGCCAGAGTATGCTGACCGCAAAAGCATTCCCTTTACCTATTAACGGTCCGAAAAGAAGGACTGTCGAGCCCTCTCTTAACCCGAGGCCGTTTATTGACGGCAATAGGCTCATCATGCTTATTATCGGCATCCTGAGCAGGATGTCCATCGCGGGTATGCGAGAGCCTATGCTAAGAGCAAGCACTCCTATAGTCACAAAGAATAGCAGCTGGCTTATCAGGGATATTATTACGGATTTGACCATCAGCATCTTATGATGCCTGTATTTATTGATGCCGCGATAGGCCTTTTTTAATTGTTCTTCTATTGGCCTGAAGAAATAAAGAAAAACGGAAAACTTTTTCGCAAAGGCTTTATTTGTAATGAAGATAATGCCGATGACGGCTATTACGGTGATGGCGTAGATCATTTTCTGCGCCGTCCTGTCGACTATATTATTCCCAGCGAAAAACAGGGCGATGAATGCCATGAATATCATCGTTACCAGCCCGAGAAATCTGTCGATGAAGATGGACGCGAAGGAACCGGCCTTGTCCGATGTTTTTGTAGAAAGATAATATGCCTTGACCAGGTCTCCGCCGATAGACGTAGGAAGGAAATTATTAAAAAAATATCCTATGAATGTCAGCGATACGGCTTCCTTGAACGTTAAGGGTATGTCTTCCTGCGCCTCCACTATCAGCTTAAGCCTGAGTGAAGCGGTTAAAATGGCGACTACGAACGCCAGGATGGCGGCTACCATCAGCAATAAGTTCGCGTTTTTGATAGCCCTCAGTATTTGCGGGTACTTATCCCTCATAATATATAGTAATATTATGATAAGTGCTATGCTGACAAAAGCCCTTAAAGCATATGAAAGCATTTTCTTTTTCATGGGTAAATAATTTAACATACGCGGGACGAGATGTAAAGAGGAATTTGAGAGTGCTATTAGCTGCTTTTGTGCTCCAGGCTGGATATGTGCTGCTCTAACCTGGCCAGGGCGCTTGTGGCTTCGTTATTGTGTTTGGAATGGGCGTTCTCTATATGGCCTATTATAATGTTATATATTGTCCTGAACCTGTCAAAGTCATTCCGGAGACCGGTCACTTTCCCCAGTATTTCCTTGGCGTTCTCTTCTATCTTCAGGGCCTTCATGCCATGCAGGATTGTCATCAGGTAAGGATATATTGTCTGAGGGGATGTCGGGTACACCCTCTTCTTTATGGCATAATCGATCAGGCTGTTCTGTTCGCCAAAGTGTTTATCTTTTATAAAGGCTTCATAGTAGACGCTTTCAGAGGGTATATACATAAGGGCAAAATCCACCGTTTTTTCGTTCGGGAGTATGTACTTCGATGTCTCGTCGATCCGCTTCTTAACAGCCGCCGAGAATGACCTCCAGTGATTCTTGCGCGAGGCATCGTCGGTCGCTGTCAGCATCCTGTTAAAATCCTCGAGTGAAAGCTTGGAGTCTATGGGCACTATGTATTCTTTGAATTTTATGATGAAATCAACGGTACCGGAGCTCAGGCGTGCCTGGGCCCGGTACATATCATTCGGCAGGATATCGTGCAGAGTTTTTTCCAGGAGCCTCTCCCCGGCGGAACCGGCGCCCTTCGGCATCGTGAACAAATTTCTCAGGCTCACGACCTCGTTCATTACATTGCCGATCTGCTGGGCCTTCTGGTTCAGGCTGCCTATCTTTTCGTGAAGGCTCTCTATCGTACTGGAGGCCTGCCTGCGCATTTCATCCGTAAGGGGCATCTTCTCATTCAGGCGGCGAAGCGCGTCGGCGATATCGCGCATTCTTATGACAAGATAAAAAATTGCCAGTGCCAGTAATGCCAGGACCGATATGATCAGAATATTGAACAGCATAGGGACCTACTTTTTAGTTTTAGCGACGTACCTCATGCGCAGTTCGTAAAGGACGGCGTCGAGGGCCTCGCCCTCTTCCTTGGTAAGGTTATTCTTCGTCTTCTCTTTAAGCATATCCAGCGTGTCGATTATAAATTTCGAATGCAGAAGATTGGGCTCCTTCTTTTTTGTGACGGGGTGTTCGACCTCGCCCAGCGCAATGAGGCCTTCCATCATCAGCCCGGATATGAACAATATAAAATTTACCTCAATGCCTTTTTCCGCCTCGGCGCTATGGCCTTCGCTTCCGGCTCCGGCCTTCTCTTTCTCTACAGATTGTTTCCAGCTTTCGTCAACATTTTTATTCAGACCTTCATTTTTATTATCGTTCATGGTATCACCTTATGCCCAGGTCTTTTTTTATCCGCATTATATGACGCTCGGCGGCGGCGGCGCCTTTGGCTATTATCTCCCTCGACCTCTCGAATGAAACCTGGTCTATTTCATCGAGGTCGACCTTTATTATACCGTCGGCTTCCAGCGACTGATATTTATTGAGCTCTTCACCGGTTATCTGGAACGACTGTAGGATCATCTGAAAAATATTCTCGATCTTGCCGTGACGGACACAGAAACCTACATCCACCGCCAGAATGTAATCAGCGCCCATGGATTTTGCCATTTTTGTCGGCACACTGTTCTTTATTCCGCCGTCGGAGAGGACCCTGCCGTCGATGGTCACGGGGTTAAATATCCCGGGCCATGAGCAACTGGCGCGCACTACTTTAACGAGATTGCCTTTGTCGTAAATAACTTCTTCCCCGGTCTCTATATCGGTGGTAACCGCGTAAAAAGGTATCCTGCAATCGTGAAAACTTTTATTATCGATGAGTTCCCTGATGGTCGCTTCCATTTTGTCTCCGGCCAGGAGCCCCATCTTGGGAAGCGTGGGATCGAGCAGCTTGTTCAGTGTAAAGCTATAGGCTTTACTCTCCATCTCTTTTACGCTTACGCCGACACAATAGGCGGCGCCTATCAGGGCGCCCATGCTTGTCCCGATGACCCTTTCCACCTCGACCTTCTCCCTCTCGAGCACCGACAGGACGCCTATGTGAGCAATGCCCCGCGCGGAACCGCCGCCCAGGACAAGCGTCACCTTCCTCTTCCTTTTAAGAAAATCTAACATCCATGCCTCCCGCTAAATTATTATTATACCGGCGTAGCCGACTACCGACGAAAAATCGCCTGACACATCGCCGCTTGTCTGATATTTTACAAGCTTAGCGCTCCTTGCGCCAAGCTCTTTTGCGGCGACGATCATTATGATAGCCGGTGCGAAGCCGCACATAGTTATATCATATTTTGTTATGTTTTTAAATAACTCGCTTTCATCTAGTTTCAAAATAGATTCGATCGCGACGGAATCCTTTTTTTTCGCTGAGGCCTGGGATTCATAATGTGTCATGTCGCTCGACGCTATAACTGCCACATCCTTGGCCATCTTCAGGTCTTTTACGGCCTTTGCGATATCACGGCCTACGCTCTCGTATGCATCCAGGCCGGCATACGAGACAGATATCGGAACAAAACTAAAATTCTTCGCAACGGACTGCAGGAACGGCAGCTGGACCTCAATGGAGTGCTCGGCTTCGTGTGAAAGGTCGTCGCTTTTTATGTATTTTGAATTTTCTTTTATTCGATCTGCCAGTTCTTTATTTACCGGCACATCGCCAAGCGGTGTTTTCCACGAGCTGCTGGTGGAAAGGCCGAATGCCTCCCCCATCCCTGTATGGTTCGGGCCGATTATTACATAATTTTTTCGGGGCTTCATGGAGGCAAAGACGCTGCCCGCTACCGGCCCTGAATAGATATAGCCGGCATGTGGCGAAAGGGCGCCTATGGCATCTTCCTGCTTAACGGTTTTATCCGTCATGGACTCGATCATTTTCGCGAGAGCCTGGCTCGTCCCCGGATAGAACTGTCCTGCAACAAAAGGATTCCTGATAGCTGCCATTTTCATCCCAGTATATTTGTTAAGTATTTCAGGCTATGCTGTAAGTCGGCTTTCGTTGCCGGCTGATGGGCCTCTATAACCTTCAAAGTATCCTTATTTATATAAGGTTTAATTATGCTGAAGTTAAACGTCCCGAGCCCCGGGGCCTGATGATCATCGGTCAGTCCAATTATATCATGCAGATGAACGCCTATCAAGCGATGCGCGAATTTATTAAGATAATCCTTGTGCCTGCCCAGCCCGAGGCGCTCGAATACCTCCGCATGCCCCACATCATGCCAGTACCGCAGATAATCGCTTTTAAAAGTCCCGAATATTATCTCCATCTCTTCCAGGGAAGGCATCTCCCTATAGTAGAACCTGTTCTCGATGCCCAGGTATACCCCGATCTTTGCGGCGTGACCGATGAGTTCTTCCAGGCTCTTCAGGAGATTGTCCAGGTATCCGTTCTTTTTTTCGTCTCTTTCTGTTTTCATTTTGGATTTCAACAGGGAAAATTTTTCCTTATCGGCAAAAACGGACTCGAGGTCCCTGGTCCTGTCCCTGATCTGTACCCTGCCGCTATGAAGGACCACCGCGGTTGCGTCAAAGTCCCTGGCGTAGTTTATCGTGTTTTTAGCGACTTCTACGGCAAGCCTGCGCTCCGTTTCATCCGGAGAGGCAAGAGAATAAAAATCCGGTGATGCCTCATCCCTTTCGATTTCTTTCGGCAGCGGGCACATGTTATGAAGGCTGGAAATTTTTATCTCTGAAGCTTTTTTCAGCTTCAGGATATCGGATACTATGCTTTCGGTGAGGGCGCAGCTGAGCTCTATAGTGTCAAAACCGGCGGACTTTATCTCCTGCACGATATCGTAACCATTGCCGTGCTTTGCTGCATTCCATGTTGTGGATAGGCTGTACATTTTATTTGGATCTGATTATAACTTCAGCGCTAGACTTGAGATCAAGATATTTATCCGCGGCCTTCCTGACATCTTCGGGTGTTACTTTTTCTATTTCGGATTCGTACTTATACAGGTTGTCATAACCAAGCCCGTACAATTCATCGAGCGCGCTGGTGGTGGCAAAAAAGGTATTCGTTTGTTTCTTGAGCCTGTCGGCCGACACTAACTCATTTTTGGCAGCCCGGAATTCCTTATCGCCGGCAAGCTGGTGCCTTATTCCTTCCAGTTGTTCTTTAAGGGTTTCGTCGGACTTCTCTATATTTTCTTTTGAAGTAGCGATGTAAAACGCCGTAAGGCCGGCGTTAAGTGCCAGCTTCTGGACGCATCCCAACGTATAAGCAAGCGACAGCTTATCGCGTAAGACATCGAAAAGCCGCCCCGTTTGCCCTGACAGTATCGAGGCCATCACGTCAAGGGCGTATCTGTCGGGATCTTTCAGGCTTGTACTGAGAAAACCGACCAATACAAGGCTTTCCTCTTTATCCATTTCCAGCGTTCTAATTTTTTCGTTATTCAATTTTGATACTTCCGGCATCTTTATTTGCGTATTTATGCCCATCAGGTTTACGAAGACCTCTTTAAGCTTACCGGTCGCCTCATCGTTTTTAACATCGCCTGAGACCGATATTACCATGTTGCCGGGGGTGACGTAAGATTTGTAAAAATTGACCAGGTCCTGTCTTTTTATGGAAGCGAGAGTTTTTTCGCTTCCGAGGTACCTTAACGCGTAGGCCGAATTTCCGAACAGCTCTTTTCGTAAGACATTAAAGCCTGTCTGGAAAATGTCATCGTCCTCACCTTTGATAGCGGCGGCTATGATGGACTTCTCTTTATCGATCTGGTCCTGCGGGAATGCGGCCTCGGTCAAAACATCTTTCAGAATATCGAGCGCTTTGTCGAAATCCGGTTTCAGCAATTCTATGACTATACCGAAACTGTTAAATCCACTGAAGGTCTTGATATCGCCGCCCAGAGATTGCACCGCGCCGGTAATCTGGTCTTCCCTTCTCTTCTTTGTGCCTTTCAGAAGCATCCGCGCAGTTAGATTTGATATGCCGTTATTTTCGCTGTTTTCTGCCATGAGTCCGCCGAGCATAGCGACGGTTATGGAGATCGTAGGTGTTTTATGGTCCTCCCGGACCAGGAGCCTCAGGCCGTTCGGCATTGTTGTCTTTACTATTGTATCTTTTGGCGATGCACTTTTTGGCGGAATGCTTTCTGCCTTTGCGCTAAAAGGCACCAGCGAGACTATCGTCATATTGTCCTGTGACAGGTACTCGTTCGCGACCTTTTTTACATCTGCCGCCGAAACCGAACCGACGCCTTCTACATAACGGCGTGAAAAATCATGGCTGCCTGTCAGGATGTAGTCCGAAGCAAGATCACTCGCCCGCCCTTCTATCAACTGACGCGCAAATAGGAAATCGCCCAGGACCATCCGCTTGGCAGACTCTAATTCCTTGTTACTGACCTCGTTTTTGCGCAGCCTCTCTATCTCGGCAATAATACTTTCTTTGACTTCTTTCAGATTTTTTTTATCCAGTATTGCCTGAATTACAAATAAGCCCGGATCCCGCGGCGTGTAGTTCCAGCAGGCGACAGAGTATGCTATTCTTTTATTTTTTAACAGATTTTCGCTTAATCTTGAATTGTCGCCCCGTCCGAGTATCATTGACAGGACATCCGCGGCGAAAAGGTCCTTGCTGAGGATCGGCGTGGAATGAAAACCCATGGCAAGATATGTCAGATTTATCGGCATCTCTTTTTCGAGTTCTCTTTTCGATATCTGTGCACCCTCGGCCTGATATGCGGCAACCGCATTATAATCAGGCGCACGGAAAGAGCGGAATTGCCTCGCTATTACTTCTATAGCGCTCTGCCGGTCTATGTCTCCGACGACAGATATGACCATATTATTGGGCACGTACATCTTATTATAATACTTTATGAGATCTTCCCGCTTCAGGGCATTGAATTTTTCTTCATACCCTATCGGGGGGTATTTGTACGGATGGGTCAGGTAGGCTGTTTCGTTGAGGGTGCGTATGAGATTGCTTTGCGGCTCATCATTATGCAGCTTTATTTCTTTTAATATTACATCCTTCTCTTTTTCCAGTTCCTTATTGTCGAAAGTCGCGTTGCTGAAAATGTCTTTCAGTATGGCAATGGCGTCTTCCAGATGCTCGGACCGGACCGTCAGAATGAAATCCGTTAAGTCCTGAGATACGGACCCGTTCATGAATCCGCCGTAGGACTTGATCTCTCTCTCAACGTTGCCGGGCAGCCTTGTTTTTGTGCCTTTAAAAAGCATATGCTCGACAAGATGAGATATGCCGGAACCCATATACTCGGATTCGAGGCTGGAACCCGCCTTTATCTTTACGTCAATAGCGACGAGCCCGCCCGGTGGGCTTTCTTTTGCTAAAATAACGAGGCCGTTCTCTAAAATTTTTTTAGAAACGGCCTCATCTTGTAATTCTATCTTCTCCGGCGTACCGGATGCATCCCCGGAATATACGCCATGGGGGAAAAGCAAAACGACACTTAAGATTACCGCAAAAACCGTTATTCTTTTAATAGCGACTTCCACCCATCTTTCTTTTGCGTCGTTTCCGCTCGCTCGGCTTTTCGTAATGTTTTCTCGCTTTAAGAGTCCTTAAGATGCCTTCTATCTCTATCTTCTTTTTGAAACGCCTCAAAGCCCTTTCCAGCGGTTCATTTTCGCCAACGCTGACTTTCGGCATTATTTTATCACCCCTTCTGTATGATTTTTAACTATTTTAGCAGTGAAAAAAGAGCTTGTCAAGGTTTAACTGATCCGGATATCGACAACCGGATCAGCGCGCAGGGTATTATGCACCGGGCAGTTCTTTATGAAATCGAGGATCGCCTTTTGCCTTCTTTCGTCGAGGCCTTTGTCTTTAATAGTGATCACTACGCTTATCTGCCTGAACGATACCGGTGCTTCCATGCTCAGGTCCGCCTCGACCGAGATCTCGAATTCGCCGATGTCGAGCTTCGCGCCTTCGGCATATTTGCGCAAGTATACCCCTATGCAGCTTCCGAGGCTTGCCAGCAATGCGTCCGGGGGCGTTATCCCCCTGCCTTTAGTGTCGATAGTAAATTCGGAATCCTTTGATTTTGCCTGGAATGCCGAGCCGCCTTTATTCGAGACGATCACGCCGTACATTTTATTTCCTTTATTTTTTAAGCTTGCCCCAGAACTCTTCGCACTTTATAGGGGTCGCGCAAAAAGCCTTGGCATGGTAAAAGACATCATTATCCGAGGAAACGACTCTTATGTTCC
>JAKLDX010000031.1 GCA_022703295.1 Candidatus Omnitrophota bacterium | reverse complement strand
AAAACGTTGACCATAAAATCGCTGGCGCAGGCTATTCAGGCAAAATTCAGCCGCATACAATTTACACCAGACCTTCTGCCTGCGGATGTAATAGGAACGATGATTTACAATCAGCAGCGTAATGAATTTGTGGTACGCAAAGGCCCCGTTTTTGCCAATATTATTTTGGCCGATGAAATAAACAGGGCTCCGGCAAAAGTGCAGAGCGCGCTCCTTGAGGCTATGCAGGAGAGACAGGTTACAATAGGCGACACTACATACAAACTGGATGAGCCGTTCCTGGTGCTTGCGACGCAGAACCCGATAGAGCACGAAGGCACGTACCCGCTTCCGGAAGCGCAGGTTGACCGCTTTATGCTTAAGCTCAATATCACCTATCCTACCAAGGAAGAAGAGCTCAAAATAATGAAGCGTATGGCGACGACCGATAAAAAAATCACCAGCAGCCACGTGGTCGGGCCCGAGGACATCGTCCGGGCGCGCAAGGTCGTGGACGAGATATATATAGACGAGAAGATCGAAAGATATATCGTCGATATAGTATTTGCGACAAGGGACCCCAAATCTTACAGGCTTAACGAACTGGCGCCTCTCATCCAATACGGTGCCTCTCCGAGAGCGAGCATTTACCTGTCAATTGCCTCAAAGGCATATGCCTTCCTGCAAGGCCGCGGTTATGTTGTCCCTCAGGATGTGAAGACCATCGGCCTCGATATTTTGCGGCACCGTGTAATAGTTAGCTACGAAGCCGAAGCGGAGGACAAGACCTCCGAGGATATAGTGAAGCGCATATTTGAAGAAGTAAGAGTGCCGTAAATAAACTTAAAGCTCAAATCTCAAAACTAAAAACTATAACTCAAATGTCAAAACTAAAAATGAGGATTAATTTAGGCCCGAAGGGCGCTACAGTTTTGAGTTTTCGGTTCTAAGTTTTGAGTTGAAAATATCCATTTTCCGACAGTAACGACATGCTCCCCAAAGAGATAATTCAAAAAATACGCAGGATCGAAATAACGACCTCGAAGCTCGTTACCGACATGCTTGCCGGCCAATACGAGAGCGTCTTCAAGGGCCGCGGCATCGAATTTGACGAGGTGCGCGAATACCAGCCCGGCGACGAGATACGTTCGATAGACTGGAACGTCACCGCAAGGTACGGCCGCCCGTTCATCAAAAAATACATAGAAGAGCGCCAGCTTACCGTAATGATACTCCTGGACGCGTCAGGCTCATCGTATTTCGGGACCGCGAAACGCCTGAAGAGCGAACTTGCGGCCGAAGTCTCGGCAGTACTTGCGTTCGCGGCGATCCAGAATAAGGACAGGGTCGGCCTTATAATATTCACCGACAGAGTGGAAAAATTCATCCCTCCCCGAAAAGGGCCGTCGCATGTCCTGCGGGTTATCAGGGAAGCTCTTTACTTCAAGCCTAAGGGCAAGGGGACCGATATAGGCGGGGCGCTTAGGTATCTCGATGGTGTAAGCGCAAGGCGCGTTGTCGCGTTCATCATATCGGATTTCTTCGCAAAGGATTTTAAAAAGCCTCTGACCATTGCCAGCAAGAGGCACGACTGCATAGGTATAACTATAACGGACCCGCGAGAGCTCGAGCTGCCTAATGCCGGCCTTATCGAATTGGCTGACGCGGAAACGGGAGCGGTATTCACGGTAGATACGGCGAATGCCGGCATACGCAAAAAATACGCGGATAAGGCGCAAAAGATGATCGAAGAGCGTTCGCACCTTTTCGGCTCAGTCGACATGGACCACATGGACATACGTACCGACAGGCCGTATATCAATGAGTTTATAAAATTCTTCAAGATTCGTAAGAAGAGGAGGTAAAATTTTTCACTGCAGCACTTGAATGTGCTGCGGCTCGTGGTTCGTAGGGACGCGAAATTCTGGGCCATGCCAAAATTTCGCTCGATAAAATTTCTCGTACGCTGCCTCGAAATTTTAACGCCCTACTCACCACATCGCCTCATCACATTCCAAGAGAAGTGAAAAATTTTTGAGAATAGGCCATGAAGAATAAAATTTTAATTATCGCACTGGGTGTTGTATTGGTTGCCGCAACGGCCTTTGCCGCGGCGAAGGACGGCGTTACGGTCCGCGCTTTGGTTGACAGGAAGGCCGCGCTTACCGGCGACAGGATAAAGTATACGATAACTGTCACCGCGAAAAAAGGCTACGAAGTCCAGTTCCCGGTATTTGCTGACTACAAAATCGGTTATTTCGAGATAAAAGATTCCGCCAGCGCTACGAAAAAGGGGCTCTTCGGCTCCAGGACTTTTTCCAACCCTTATTTTATATCAGCGTATTCCCCCGGCAAATACATTATTCCCGAAATAGAAATAAAATATAAGGCGAAAGGCGACAAAGACTGGTCCACGGCTAAAACAGCGGCTATCCCTGTAGTTATAGAGAATATACTTTTGCAGGAGGACGGGATAAAAGATATAAAGGATGTGAAGGGGCCGATGTCGTTTCGCGAAATAAACTGGGCCCTCATCATTATTGCGGCTGTCGCTGTTGTCGTCATGGTTTTGATCATCTATTGGGTGAGGCGCAAGCCGCGGCCCGTAAAGCTTCCGCATGAAACGGCGCTGGAAGAGCTGGAAACGATAAAGGCTGAATACCTCAGGGCAGGCGATGTTAAGGAATATTATTCATCAGCATCTGACTGCATAAGGCGTTACATAGAGAGGGTGTTCAGGCTGAAGGCGCCGGAGATGACGACGGAGGAATTCCTGAATTCCCTCAAGGATTCATCCGGCCTGTCGCTGGAGCATAAAGACCTGCTGAAGGGGTTCTTAAGCGCTTCCGATCTGGTGAAGTTCGCGAAATACGCGCCGGCAAGGGAAGAGATAGAGGCGGTATTTATCACTGCCAAGAAATTCGTAGAAGAGACTAAGGATGTTCTGTCGAAAAAGGATGAAGGTAAGGCATAAGATATGTTCGTATTCAAAGACCCTGTAATTATTCTGTTTATACTGCTCGTGCCGCTTTACGTATTCATAGCATTCAGGATGAGGCGAAGCGAATCAGCGTTCGTCTTCTCTTCGGAAGAGCTTATCAGGGATATCAGGCCTACCTTCAGGCAGCGCCTGAGCAAGCTTCCGGTTTTTTTAAGAGCCGTAGCGCTGATATTAATAATACTTGCCCTTGCGAGGCCCCAGTCCGTGCTGGAGGGGACGAAGACCGTTTCGGAGGGCGTCGACATAGTGCTTGACCTCGATACCTCCACAAGTATGCTGGCCGAAGACTTCCGCATGGGCGCCAGGCGCATAAACAGGTATGACGTAGTTAAAGAGGTCGTGAAGGAATTTATACAGAAAAGAAAAGACGACAGGATCGGCATGGTGGCGTTCGCCGGAAGGGCATATACCGTATGCCCCCTTACCACGGATTACGCGTGGCTGAACGAGAATCTGGACAGGGTAAGGGTTGGGATGATAGAGGATGCCACCGCTATCGGCTCCGCCCTGGCCAGTTCGCTCAACAGACTGAGGACGTCCAAGACAAAATCCAAGATCATAATATTGCTGACCGACGGAGTGAATAACGCGGGCACGGTATCGCCGATAGTGGCCGCCGAAGCCGCGAAGGCCCTGAAGGTGAAGATCTACACAATAGGCGTCGGCACGAAGGGATTGGTCCCTTATCCGATGCAGGACGCATACGGCCGGACGGTTTACCAGAACATACCGATAGAGATAGACGAGGATATGCTTAAAAAGATAGCCGATGTAACGGGCGGCAAATATTACCGCGCGACCGACACAGAATCATTAAGAAAGATATATGACGAGATAGACAGCCTCGAGAAGTCGAACATAGAACATTTCGGATATACGGAATACGGCGAGCTCTTTTATCATTTTCTGATACCGGCCCTTATCATCCTGTTCCTGGAAATATTGCTGGCAAACACAGTATTCTTAAAGGTGCCCTGATATGCATTACGCAAATCCTCAGTACGCGTTGCTCATAATATCCTCCATGCTGATATTGTTCATCTTTTATGTATGGGCGATGAGAAGGAGAAAGGCCCTGTTAAAAAGGTTCGCCGACAAGAACCTGATAGACCAGATCGCTCCGTCCGTAAGCGTGCGCCGTAAGGTCATAAAGATCATGATGCTTATGACGGCGGTCGGATTGAGCCTGGTGGCGCTGGCGCGGCCGCAATGGGGATTCGAGTGGGAAGAGGTCAAGCGTTCCGGGCTCGATATGATGATAGCGATCGACGTGTCCAGGAGCATGCTCTCCAAGGACGTGAAGCCGAACAGGCTGGAGCGTTCGAAGTTCGCGGTCAAGGACCTTGTGAAGAAACTGAACGGCGACAGGGTCGGCCTTATAGCGTTTGCCGGCACGGCGTTTTTGCAATGCCCGCTGACAATAGACTACAACGGTTTTCTCCTGACATTGGACGACCTCAGCACGAACACGATACCGAGAGGCGGGACTTCCATTGCCAGCGCTATAAATGAAGCCGTGAATACGCTCAAGGGCCCGGATAAAAAGTACAAGATCCTCGTCATAATCACCGACGGAGAACAGCTTGAGGGAGATGCCGTCAAGGCTGCCGAGGAGGCGGCCAGGCTCGGCATGAAGATATATTGCGTCGGCGTAGGCACGTCCGAAGGGGACCTTATCCCGCAGGTGGACGAATACGGGCAGACCGGTTATCTGGCGGACAGGGGCGGCAAAGTGGTGAAGACGAAGCTCAACGAAGAAGTCCTAAAACAGATAGCCATAATGACCGGCGGAAATTATGTCAGGGCCACTCAAAGTGAATTCGGCCTGGCGCTGCTTTACGACAAGAGCATATCCAAACTTGAGAAGCGGGACATAGAGTCGAAGATGAAAAAGCATTACCATGAGCGTTTTCAGATATTTCTCGCGTTCGCCCTTGCGCTTTTATTCATAGAGCCGCTGATATCCGAGAGGAAGAGGGTCGCGTTAAGATGAGAACATTCTTAATTGCCATATTGATGGTCGCCTTGTCGCAGGCCGTTTCATCAGCGGACACGTTCAAAGATTATGTAAAAAAAGGAAATATGTTGTATAATATGCAGAACTATGACGATGCCTCGGGTGCCTATAAAAAGGCGTTGTCCGAGAAGCCCAATTCCGGTATGGCAAATTTTAATCTCGGGATGGCGGCATACAAGAAAGGCTCGTACAGGGAATCTATAAATTATTTCGATAAGGCAATAGCTTCGGGGGAGTCAGGCCTTGTCCCCGGCGCGGATTATAATATAGGGAACGCTTATTACAAATCGGGATCTTCAGCCGAAGGAGCCGGGGACATTGAAAGGGCGAAGGAATCGTATGAAACAGCCCTGAAATTTTACAAACGCTCCCTGGACTTAAATTCCGGTGACAGGGACGCCAAGATTAATTATGCCTTGACCGAAGAAAGGCTGGATAATTTAAAGAATAAAAAACAACAGGATAAGAAACAGCAGAAAAAAGACCAGCAGAATCAGCAAAATCAGAATAAGCAACAACAGCAACAAAATAAACAGCAGCAGGACCAGCAGGAAAAACAGCAGAATGAGCAGCAGAAGCAGCAGGGGCAGAATGGCCAGGGCGGCGGCGCTCAGGGCAGCGAGCAGCAGAAAGAGCAGAAGGAAGAACAGCAGAGCTCGTCGGGCGGCGGTGAGAAGGAAGAGCAGCAGGGCCCGTCAGGCAGTGATCAGAATAAAGAGCAGAGCGAAAAGCAAAAAGAAGAGCAGGGCGAAGAACAAAAAGAAAGATCAGGCCAGGATCAACAGCAAAAAGGTTCTCAGGGCCAGGATAAAGAAAAAAGCGAGCAAAGGCAGGGCGAGTCGCAGGTTAGCGAAAGCAGTGAAGGCGAAAAAGAAAAGCAGGAAGAACAGCAGTCCTCCGGTGGAGATCAGGAAGAGAAGGGTGCCGAAAAACAAGAAGGCCAGGCCGGCGGAGGAGAAGAAGAGAAGGAAAAAAAAGAGCAGCAAGGTTTAGCGGCATACGAAGCGCCTCAGGCGCAGCAAGGCAAGGACGGCGAGATGACGGAGCAGGAGGCGAAGATGATGCTGGAAGGCTATAAGGGCGAAGAGGCGACGGGCCGCGTGATCCGGATGAGGAAAAAATCGATAAACATGCCCGAGGCATCCAAGAATTGGTAAAAATTTTGGGTGAGGAGCTGGGGTAAAAATTGCGCCTAAAGGAATTATGATAAAACGCATAAAAATACTTATATCGATATTATGCATCGCGACTATCGCTGCGGTGAACGCCCAAGCGAAAGACGTGAAGTTCGAACTTACTCTTAATAAGACCCGTGTCGCGATAGGCGAAGTGACGCAGGCCGGGCTTTCTTTTTACGGCACTCAGAGCATGCCCGCGCCGGACCTGGGCAACGTCAACGGCCTGGACATACGGTACCTTGGCCCGTCCACCATGATGACGGTTATAAACGGCAACGTATCATCGTCGATAACCCATATGTACAGCATAGTCCCGCTGAAGACCGGCAAGTTCCAGCTGGGCCCGTTCGCATTCAAATACAAAGGCGATAGCTATAGCTCCAATATGGTGGTCCTGGAAGTGACCGAAGAAAAGGTCGCCAGGGAAGAGAAGAAAGAAGAACCGCCCGCCGAGAAACTTAATCTTGATGACAGGATATTCGTTACCCTGGAGATGGGCAAGCTGACGGCTTACGTGAACGAGCTTATACCCGTTAAGGTCAAACTTTATGTGAACAGGCTTAATGTAAGCGATATACAGCTTCCGACTTTCACCCAGGAGGGTTTTTCAAAAGTTGAGTTCAGGGAACCCAAACAATACAGGGAGCAGGTGAACGGCCTGATCTACGACGTGCTGGAATTCAAAACCAATATTTTCGGTACGAGGCCGGGAGAGTTTACCGTGGGGCCGGCGCAGATAAAATGCAATGTCATGGCCAAACGGAAGATGCGTAAGTCGCCGATGTTCGCGAACGACCCGTTCGACGATGACTACGGGTCCAATAATTACATGGACGATTTCTTTACCCGGTATGAACGTTATCCGCTCGAATTAAAATCAGATGATGCCAAGATGATCGTTTCGCCGCTTCCGTCCGAAGGCAGGCCAAAAAGCTTTTCCGGGGCCGTGGGTGATTATCAATTCATATTCAGTGCTAACCCAGTCAAATTGAAGGCGGGCGACCCCATAACTCTGCGCATGGATGTGAATGGTACCGGGAACCTCAATACAGTCCTTATGCCGCAACTGGATAGTACTGAAGGCTTCAAGGTGTATGAGCCGCAGGTCAAGACAGAGGAGCATACTAAGACATTCATGCAGGTCCTGATACCGGAGACCGATAAGATCGCCGAGATACCCAAGGCCATATTCTCATATTTTGACCCCAACACAAGGGAATATAAAACTATAACTCATGGCCCTATACCTATAAAGGTGGAAAAGGGAAAGGATGAGGCTCCGTCGCAGGTCATAGGCGCTACGCCTTCCGTGCAAATTCAGATGCCGTCGGCAGACGAGACCGTCACGCGGGACATAATTTACATAAAAGACGCCCCGGGCAGATGGATCAGGTCCGGAAGCGAGTTTTATAAGAGCAAGCCTTTTGGCGCGCTGCTGGCCATGCCTATGTTCTTACTGGTCTCGCTTTATGTGTTCCAGGGCAGAAGGAACAGGCTGAAAAGCGATACCCGCTATGCCGGCCACGTAGCTGCGATCAGGTCCGCGAAATGGGGATTGAAAAATCTGAAGAGCCAGCTCGGGGACCCGAAGGCCTTCTATGAAACGCTGTTCAAGGCCGTGCAAAATTATTTCGGAGGAAAGCTGCATATGTCGCCTGCCGGCATAACCTACAGCGCAGTCGAATATGCTTTGATGCACAAGGATATCGATATGAATATACTGAGACGTCTTAAGAATATCTTCGATGCCTGCGATATGGCAAGATTCGCCATGTCGAGCATCGATAACGATAAGATGAGGAGCGACCTCAGGGATTTCAACGAGATCATAACCTATTTCGAGCGTAAGAGATTATGAAGATCACAAAATATATAACAATTTTTGCGGCGCTTTTAATGATCTGCTGCGGGACGTGCCTGGGCGAGGAAAAGGGCTCTAATGAGCCTACGCAGGCTTTCTTCAGAGGCAATACGTTCTACGAGGAAAGAGACTACGCCAAGGCCCTCCAGAATTACGAACAGGTGCTTAAGCTGGGCGTAGAAAGCGGCAACCTCTACTATAATATAGGTAATACATACCTCAAGATGGGAAAAGTCGGATATGCGATATTGTATTACAGCAAAGCCAGGAGGCTCATCCCTCAGGACAGTGACCTGAAGTCAAACCTTTCGTACGCGAGGTCACTGGTGCAGGAAGGGTCTGCCGATATGCCCCGCGGGAATTTTGTAGGCAGGATAATAAGAAGGCCGTTTGCATCTTTCAACCTGAACAATGTCGCGCTTATCGGGCTCGTGCTGTACGCTTGCCTGATTCTGATGGCGGCGGCATTCATAATAAATCCGGTGCTGTTTAAAAAAATAAAAATAGTTTTCATAGCGTTATGCGTTCTGCTGGTATGGGACGTCACGGTATTCGGCCTGAGATATTATTACGAAGAGGCCCTCAAGCATGGTGTCGTAATACAGAAAGAAGTCGAAGGCAAGTACGAGCCTATAGACAAGTCCACGACTTACTACAAACTGCGGGAAGGCAGTGATGTTATAATAATGAAGACCAAGAATGACTGGCGGCAGATTAGGCGCCGGGACGGCAAAAGGGCCTGGGTCAAGAAAGAGTCGGTGGAAGAGGTCTAAAATACGTTTTTTTTGAAAAAAATACTTGACAGAAAAAGTTTTTTTGATATAATTAAAACCTCAATTTTATACCACAGCTATATTATAAGATAATAAAATAATATTGATGAGTTTTAAATATAAACAACTCACATGGGGAGGAGTTTTTGTATTTTTGAACCTTCCCGACGGCAAAAATTACAGCCGCTAGAATAATCTGATCTTCGCGAAATGCGAGAGGCAGAAAAGCGGCTGCAGTAGCTCAGTCGGTAGAGCACGTCCTTGGTAAGGACGAGGTCATCGGTTCAATCCCGATCTGCAGCTCCATAACAAAGTTAAGGAACGGAGGGTTTTATGGCAAAGGAAACGTTTGTCAGGTCTAAGCCTCACGTGAATATCGGTACCATAGGACACATAGACCACGGTAAGACAACTCTTACCGCGTCAATACTCGCTACTTTAGCTAAAAAAGGCAAAGCTACCGTAAAGAGCTACGCTGATATAGCAAAAGGCGGCACCGTAAGGGATGAGACCAAGACAGTTACTATAGCGGTCGCGCACGTTGAATACGAGACCGATA
>JAKLDX010000030.1 GCA_022703295.1 Candidatus Omnitrophota bacterium | reverse complement strand
CGATATTATAACCTTTTTAGCGCCGCCTTTTGTGATGTGGTTAACAGCACCCTTGACCTCTTTGCCCTTCTTATTCACGCCGTCATTCTTTATTGTGAAAAGGCCTGTTGACTCAACCACGATCTCAACTCCGAGGTCCTTCCACGGTAATTCGCCCGGGTCCTTCTTAGCCAGGACCTTTATCTCTTTACCGTTCACAATGATAGAATCGGCACCCGCTTTAACATTCCCGCCGGGGAAGCGGCCATGTACCGAATCATATTTTAAAAGATGCGCCAGCGTTTTAGCATCCGTGATGTCATTGACGGCCACAAGCTCTATCGCCTTAGAGTTCCTCTCGAGGATAGCCCGTCCGACCATCCTGCCTATTCTTCCGAAACCGTTGATACCTACTTTAACTGCCATTTTGCTTACCTCCCTTTCTTGATAAGGTGTATATTATATAATTTTGATCATCGCATTTCAACTATCTTTTTGCCTAGGCCCCTCCTCTTAAAAATACCAGAAAATCCCTCGGATTCACCACGCCAAGGATATTCCCGAATTCGTCCTTTACTATTATCAGCTCACCTTTCCTGGCCTCGACCTTTTCCAGCGCCGCCTTCAGCGAAGTCTGGGGGCTCACCGTTATGAATTTTCTCTGCATGACTTTTGTAACGGATGAATCGAGCTCCTTCAGGAAAGTTTCAGGTATCTTGAAAACGATCTCTTTATCTATGCTTTTGAGCTTTTCCGTAACGAAATCATAAAGCTTCGATATCAATATCCTTTTGTAACTTATGGCGATGGGCAGAAAAGGCTTACCCTCTATGAAATTAAGGTGCGTTTCGAAGGTGGACTGCCCCGTCTCCGAATCTATCGCCAAGAGGTACCTGAGCGAACTGTCCGGTATTTCATCCACCTTTTCAAGCGGTATTGCCGCGAGATAGGAAAGCTCGTAGACATCTTTTTCTCCCAGATCGAGGAAGGGGTACTTGTCCTTTATGTACATGGCCAGCTCTTTGTCCTGGTCGCGGTAAGTGGAGACGTATTTTTCCAGCGTATCGATTGCATCGGCCAGAAATACGCCCAGGGCCACATCCACATTATAAATAAGACCGCTTGCCACCATCGCGGCATCGTCCGATTGCCCCGGGCCCACGTGGTGGCGTATATACATATATTTTACATTTTTCAGGGCGCTCTTTTTTAGCTTGGTCTCATCCACTATCAGGCCATATGACTTGTAATGATTTATCCTGTCCTCGTTCTCCTGGTGGGCGAGCATTTCACCGTCAAGCCCCATCTCTTCCATTACCTTGATATTGACGAGATAACAGCGGCCATAACCTATATTTATATTATATTCCCCCTGGGTCCTCTTTCTGATCTCCGGGTCATCCCTTAATCCGCCCAGGTAGAGCCCTTTAAGGACCTCGTGGTAATTTACGGTCCGCTCTTTGAATTGCGGTATGCCCAGTAGCGGCCGGCCGCTTTTCGTGACAAGCCTGTCGCGCGGGTCATCGGCTATGGCGCTTTCGGCAAATTCAAATATCTCGTCGATAAGTTCCTGCCGCTTCGTTTTTATGACTTTCTGGGACCTGCCGAGGGCGCTTACGATATCGTCTATTCCGGTATTGACGTAAAAACGTTTATTGAAACAGCCGGCCCCGTTATGCGCGCGGCCTTCGATGGATTGCATGAATACGAGGTCTTCGATCCTGGGGATGGTATAGAGACGCTCCTGCGTCTTTAGGTTGTGGAAATCCTGCTGTATCAGTTCTCGGGGTGCTATTTTTTTCGGCATAATTTAAAAAATTATATCACAAGCAACGTTTTATTCAAGCGATATCTGAAAAGTCATATCCTTTTTCGATCCTGTGGCCGCGGACAAACGACGGCGCGTCCAGGACCTTTTTCCCCTCAAGCTGAAGGTGGGTCACCGCGATAACATCTGAACCGGTCTGAACTATTATCCCTTTATCTTCCGATATATCCACAACCTCGCCGGGGCGTGCGCTCTTATTAACCGGATATTGCACAAGGGACGTCCGCATGACCTTCAGGATCTTTTTATTATAATAGGTATACGCGCCCGGCCACGGCAAAAAACCGCGGACCATGTTATGGATCTGCATGGCGGATTTCCCCCAATCGATGAGGCCGTCTTCCTTTTTCAGTTTCGGAGCATAGGTGGCAGCGGAATCATCCTGCTTCGAAAAAACAGCTTTGCCGCCGCTTTCCAGGGAATCCATGGTCTCCAGCAAAAGCTTCGTCCCCAGGCTGGAGAGTTTTTCGCTCAATGTTATATTAGTATCATCCGGCTCGACCGGTATTTCGGCGCTCGATACGATATCGCCCTCGTCCATCTTTTCGTTCATCTTTATTATCGTAACGCCGCTTCTCGTTTCTCCTTTAATTATCGCCCAATTCGTGGGGGCAGCGCCTCTGTACTTCGGCAGCAAAGAGCCGTGCAAATTTATCGAAAATAGTTTCGGCAGACAGAGGATATCTTTTTTAAGGATTTGGCCGAACGCTATGACGACGAAAAGATCCGCGTTCAGGTTCCGGAGGTGCCCTACCGATTCCGGGCCGGAGACATTTGACGGCTGATAGACAGGGATACCTTCTGTCTGAGCGAGGACCTTCGTAAGCGGCGGCGAAAGCTTAAGCGTCCGCCCCTTTTTCCTGTCAGGCTGCGTCACAAGCGCTATTACCTTATGCCGCGACCGGATAAGCGCCCTTAAAGGCTCGATCGCAAACTCTGCCGTGCCAAAAAACACTATGTTCATTTCATCTCCTTACAAAATTTTTCGCGTCTTGCCGAAATGTGATGTGGCGACGTGGTGAGCAGACGCGTTAAAATTTCGAGGCAGCGTACGAGAAATTTTACGGAGCGGAATTTTGGCATGGTCCAAAATTCCGCGTCCTGAGCGAACCACTCGACACAGCACATTAACTAGCTGTGGCAAAAAAATTTCACTCCATCGCCTGCCGCGCCTTGCTCCTTCTTATTATCTCATCCAGCCGGTCCTGAGCCTGCTGCTTTTTTTGGTTCAATGCCGCTATTTTCCTCTTCAGGTTCTGTATGTCTTCTTCCGTCTGCATCTTCGTAAACTCGCTGTCTTTTTCTATCTGACGCTTTTTCAGATAGTTCAGTTTGGTCTCGTATATCTGCAGGGCCCTCTCTTCGTTAGCCAATTCCTTCCTTTGGGCCGCCTCTTCTCTTTCATACTTCTTGCGCATTTCATCCTTATCGTCGCCCTTTTTCTGCGCCGCATAGCAGTTCCCGCACCACGCCATGACAGATATGGCTAAAACAATCCGTATAATTTTATAAGCTTTCATTCCCCTGCTTCTCCCTCATGAATTTTTCGCACCTGCTGGAATGTGATGTGGCGATGTGGTGAGCAGGGAGTAAAATTTCGAGCGGGCATGGTGCTGTCGTTTAAATCTATGCGAGCGAGAAATTTTTTCTAGCGAAAATTCCACGCTGGGGAATTTTCGCGTCGGCTGCGAACCACTCGCCACAGCACATTTAAGCGCTGTGACGAAAAAATCTTACCCCTCTCCTCACATAGAGATCGGGTCCACATCTACCGCTATCAGGACACCGTGCGGCCTTTTGAAGAGCGGCAGCACTTTCCTGAGAAGGGCCACCATGACAAGCCTGTCCTTATCCTTCACCAATATATTATACCTGAAATATCCGCGTATTCTAGTAATTGGTGCGGGCGCCGGCCCTGCCACTTTCATAGCCGGGTCCGCGCCGCGTATGGCGAGCGCCAGCTCGGAGGCCGTCTTCGAGGTAAGCTCCTCGTTCCTCGCCCTGACAGTAATCTTTACCAGATTTATGAAAGGCGGGAACAAAAGTTCTTTACGCGAAACGATCTCCTCCTGATAAAATTTTTCATAGTCGTGTTTTGCCGCGGCGAGTATGGCATAATGGTCCGGCGCGTAGGTTTGTACTATAACCTCGCCGCCGTCCTCGCCCCTGCCTGCCCTCCCGCCAACCTGCGTAAGAAGGTTGAAGGTGCGCTCGCTTGACCTGAAATCCGGTATGTTCAGAGTGACGTCCGCTGATACCACTCCCACAAGCGTGACCGCGGGAAAGTCCAGCCCCTTGGCTATCATCTGTGTTCCGACAAGCATATTCACCCGTCCGTTCTTGAATTCATTCAATATCCTGTCATGAGAGCCGCTCTTGGCGGTGGTATCCGAATCCATTCTGGCTATGCGGGCGTGAGCAAAATTGTGGTTTATCTCGGATTCCACCTTTTCCGTGCCGAGCCCGAAATACCTTATGTAACTGCTCCGGCATTTAGGGCATATATCGGGCGGTTGTATAGTGTAATCGCAATAATGGCATATCAGCTTCTTTTTCTCGAAATGATACACCAATACAGTATCGCATCTCTTACATTTCAGGACAAGCCCGCATCTTTTGCAGTTAACGAATGTGGAAAATCCCCGCCTGTTGAGGAATATTATGGCCTGCTTGCCGTTCTTAAGCGTCTTATCGATAGCGTCAAGCAACACTTTTGAGAATATCTCTATCCTTTTTCTTGTCGCCAGCTCCATCCTCATATCTACGATCTTGACCTTGGGCAGAAGCCTCTCATCTATGCGTTTAGTCAGCTTTATCAACTTGTACTCGCCATGCTTGGCTCTATAGTAAGACTCAAGCGAAGGGGTCGCGCTGCCGAGTATCAAGGGGCAGTTATTAAGCTTCGCCCTCTCTTCGGCGACATCGCGCGCGTGGTATCGCGGGACATCGTCCTGTTTATATGTGGTTTCGTGTTCCTCGTCTATTATTATAAGGCCGAGGTTGGTCATGGGGCTGAATATGGCCGAACGCGCCCCTACTACGATCTGGACTTTACCGTCCTTGATCTTCTTCCATTCCAGGAACCTTTTAGCGGGCGTCAGGGCCGAATGTACAACGGCCACATTCGCGCCGAACCTGGAAACGAATCTTTCTATGGTCTGGGGAGTGAGGGAGATTTCCGGCACCAGGACTATGGCCTGCCTGCCTTTGGCCAGCATCTCCTCTATAGCCTGCAGATAAATTTCCGTCTTGCCGCTTGACGTTATGCCGTACAACAGGAACGTCCTGTACTCTTTTTTATCTATCGCCTCCAATACCGATTTCAACGCCTTCGACTGCTCATCCGTCAGCACATGCGCCTTAGACCTGGGAAAATCCTCTACTTTTATATTAGGCTCTTTTATCCTTTCGCCGAGAGAGACCTTTCCTTTTTTTATCCCTCCCGGTATCGCGGCCGCAATAGCCTCTCCCCAGGAACAGAAATAATTATCCTTTATCCATCTGGTAAGCTTGAGCATCTCTTCGTTCAGGATAGGCTCCTTATCGATAATTGAGATTATGCTCTTCACGCCTTCCACATCGGCTTTTTCGCTGAAGCCCACCGCATAACCGACGACTGTCCTGTTCTGGAAAGGAACGAAGACCCTCTTGCCTACAGCTATATCGTTGGAAAGGATTTCCGGGACCGAATAGTGGAATATCCTGTCTATGGGTAAAGCTATCGCGACTTCGACAAATTTAGGCATTGTTTATTCTGGTAGCTTGAGCTCTTTCTTAACTTTCTTCATGTCTTCCCACACCAACTTCTTGTCCTGAGGATTTCTCAATAGGTATGCGGGGTGAAATGTAGGCATAACTTTTATTCCGTTATATTCCTGGAATTTTCCTCTTAACGCGCTGATAGGAGTCTGGGTCTTTAACAGCGTCTGGCTTGCGAACTTCCCCAAAGTACAGATGACCTTTGGTTTTATTATTTCGACCTGCCGCCTGACGTTTTCCTCGCAAGCGAGTATCTCGGTAGGAAGCGGTATCCTGTTATTAGGCGGCCTGCACTTCAATATGTTCGCTATATATACGTCGGACCTCTTCATGCCCATGGCCTCGATTATTTTTGTCAGAAGCTGCCCGGCCCGGCCCACGAAAGGCAGGCCCTGTATATCTTCTTCCGCGCCCGGGGCCTCCCCTATGAACATGAGCTCCGCTTTTGGATCTCCGGAGCCGAATACCACATTCAGCCTTGTCGCAGAGAGGTCGCAGTTAGCGCATAGCGCCACCTCTTTTTTTAAGGCCTCCAGATCCTGCCCGATATGAGCCTTTACGGAGTCGTCTTTTGGCGCCATGGCGCCAAAAAATTCCGCCGTACCGGACTCTCTCTCAAGTTCGATGTAAGCTCTCAAAAACCCTACTACTTCTTTTAATTCTTCGTTCATGCCAAAACCTCATTTACCGGTCATCTCAATCGCCAGGTGCGCAACATCATAACAGGCGGATGGCTTTTTTATGGTATCGATCGCATCCCGAAGCTTTTTTATCTTTTCGGGATTGGTTATCAGGTCTTCCAGAACTCCGGCCAATTCAGACAGGTCCGACAGCCTGATCGCGGCGTTGTGTCCCGTAAGAAATTCGCTGTTGCGGGTCTCCTGGCCCATTATGGGAGATATGATTATCATCGGCAGGCCCTTTGAAAGGCTCTCCGCAACCGTTATCCCTCCCGATTTCGAGATCAGGATATCGGAAATTTCCATATATTCATATACGTTATCGACAAAGCCTAAGATATGAAGCTGTCCCTTTATGCTGCTCTTAAGCGACTCAAGCTTTTTTACGAGCTCGCTATTATGGCCGCATACAGCTATGATCTGTACGGGTTTTGAAATACCGCCGATTATCCTGATAATAGATTCAATCGGCCCCACGCCGAACCCGCCGCCTATGACAAGAATGGTAAATACGCCCTGTTTAAATCCGATCCTTTCAGATATGCTTTTCTCATCGAGCTTTTTCGAGAATATAGGCTGGGCCGGTATGCCGAGCACCTTTATCCGCAAAGGGTCCACCCCCCACCTTAAAAGATCGCGCTTCGCATCATCGCTTCCCACTACATATGTATCGGTCAGTCCGGCAACCCACCACGAGTGCAGTTTGTAATCGGTAACCACCGTTATCAGGCGGGTATCGGTCATCTTCCTTTTCTTCGATTCCGAGACGATCTCGCTCGCTAAAAAATGGGTGGATACAACCACGTCGGGTTTCCAGGTGGCTAAAAACTCGGCAAATTTTTTTGCGTTCATCATATCGCCGAATTTTCTGACCCCGGAAGTCAGCATGTCAAAAAACCGATTATCGGAAAGATAATATAAGAGCCCCCATAAAAGCGGCAGGCGGTTTACCATTATAAGATAAAATTTAAGATAGGCTATCTTAAAGAAATCGTCGGTATAATCAAGCACGTCGACCGTCTTTATTTCCGTATCTTCCGGCGCTATTTCTTTAAGCGCATCTCTCACGGCAAGCGACGCTTTTTTATGTCCTATTCCTGCCGTAGCGTAAACAACCAGTATTTTTTTCATACGCTCCTTTCTTTTTTAGGCATTAGCAGTTCCCCGGCCAGCTTACGCATCGTACCGAAAGAATAAGCTATGTTCGGGACGATATCGCATTCAACCCAGCAGCCCTTGCAGTGCTTTACGGACATCCTCGCATCATTAGCTTTTTTCGATTTCCATATTTCGGTGAAACTATTATCTTTAAGATTTCCTATTGCCCTGGGCCTCAGCGTGCACGGCATGATCGTGCCATCCGGCAGCATTCTCAGGTAAAAGAACATGGCCAGGCACCGGGGATTCGGAAAGGCACGGTCAAATAGCAGCCTGTTCTTGCTCCCCAGGATAACCGTGTCTTCTACCGCCCTCCATAGATATTCCGGAAGAGATAACGACCTTTTCACGTTCTGCCTTTTCTTATCATAATGCCTCCGGATCTTTTCATATAAAAGCTCTATATCCTTTTTATCGGGATTAGATACCAGGGCAAGCTCCGGCCGCAGGGCGTCGCCCTCCAGTATATCGCTCTCATGGACATCCTGGCCCATATATACCTTGTGGTCGCAGCCCATCCTTTCACATAATGCCGCGATGTCGTCTATGTATCGCGCAGTGTCTATGGTCACGGTCTGATTTACGCCGAAAGAAAATGCGTGTTTGGTTTTCAGTTTCTTCAGGCCTTCAAGCGCCCGGACGACCCTGTCGTAAAGTCCGGGAATTTTGCGTATCCTGTCATGGGCATCGCCTATGGCATCGAGAGATATCTGTATCACAAGGTTTCTTGTCTTTGGGGCAAGGCGTTCGACAAGCTCTGAAATCCTGTCACCGTAGAAACCGTTAGTGGTTATATAGTAGATCTTGGTTTTCGTATTTTTGATTATATTTTCGACTATACCGATGAAATCCTCTTTCAGGAACGGCTCGCCTCCGGTGAACCTTATAAGGTCCGGTTTCCTGAGAAAAGGATCGGTGAATATTTTATCTATATCGGCGGCCGTCAGCTCCCTGCCGGGGTCCTTCAGTTTTTTATCTACATTCTTTACCCCGCACATATCGCAGCCGGCGTTGCATCTCCATGTAACGGTATAAGCTATCACGCGCGGTGCCGGGATACCGCCAAACGCCGGAAAACACCTTGTCTGTATCAGGCCTTTTAATATGTCTAAACTATCTGTTACCTTTAGCATTAAACGAGAATAACCTTATCTTGATCATATCCTTAATTACACCGCTGAAATTTCTGGGCAGCACAGATGTCGAGCGGCCATGCGCCCTGCGCCTGGTCTCTATCGGGATCTCTTTTATCCTGAGTTTCTTTTTATGCAATTTAAGTATAACTTCGACCGGCAGGAACGGACTTGTGGATTTCAGTTCCATGTCTTCGATATCCTTCTTTCGCACAAGCCTGAAAGCACAGCTCAGGTCTTTGTACGGATGAAGGTAGAGAAAATTCAGTATCCTGTTAAATGTCCAGGATACAAGCCTCCGGGTAAAGCTATTACCGTTCTTCCTTCTATAGGTTATTACGGCGTCGTAATCGTTCAGGTGCTCTATCATGTCGTTGAAATAATTAACGTCATACTGATCGTCGCCGTCAGTGAAAAGTATCAGGTCGAATTTATTGGCGTTCGCGAAACCTGTCTTCAGCGCCTGCGCGTACCCCAGATTGCGCGGATGATGAATGACCTTGAGCTTCCGGTACTTCGCGGTGAGCGAATCCAGCACGCGTCCCGTATGGTCCGGGCTGCCGTCGTTTATCACGACCATCTCGTAATCCTCGCAAAAAAGCGGGAGCACTTTTGCCGCCTTATCTATCACTTTTTCTATATTATCCGCGTCGTAATACGCCGGGCAAAAAAATGATACGCCCTTTATCTTTTTCATTCCGCCCCCGATATCCACTTAACCGCGCCGAGCAGGTCATCAGATACATGATCGGGCTTCAGCGCCCAGCCTTCCATCTCCCCGCGCGGCGTTTTTCCGGACAGCACAAACACCATCTTACATCCTGTATTTTTCCCGGCAATCACGTCCACCTCGCTGTCTCCTATGAAAAAACTTTGCTTAAAATCTATCTTGTGCTTTCCGGCCGCCTGTTCGAGCAGGCCTGTCCTCGGTTTTCTGCAGAGGCAATCCTCTTCCTTCCTATGAATACAATAATACACATCATCTATCCTGCCGCCCTTTTTCCTGATCTCCTTCAGCATATTATCATT
>JAKLDX010000003.1 GCA_022703295.1 Candidatus Omnitrophota bacterium | reverse complement strand
CATCAGGGCCTTTACTACTATTAAGCTGACGAGGGCCTGAGGGTTGTCTATATCGGTGTAAACTTCATCTATATTGACGTTAAATTCCCTCGTTGACGGCATGCCTCCGCCGGAATAATCCTTATATACGGCCTTGCCTATTTTAAGGTGTAATTTATCTATTTTGAATGCAAGAGGCTTTCCTTCTTTCTTGGCCTCCGCGGCCTTGCCCTTCTGAGCTACTCTCAGCGAATTGAGGTTAAGTTCACCCTTTTCATTTTTTACAACCGTAAATTCTTTCAGGTCCAGCGACACATTTCTCAGATGGATATTCCCGCCCAGTATCCGGGGGAGGTCGTAGTCAACATAGATCAGCGGCATGTCGATCATGGTCCTGTCTTTGAATGAGGCAGGATTGAACAGTTTAAGGTCGGTTATTTTTACAATGGTCCTGATTATGCCGGCATTAAAGGTGCGCATGCTCAGCTTCAGGCCGGTAACCAGCTCCACGCCTTGCTCTACGGAAATTTTTACCGCAAAATCCTTGATAACCGATATGAAAAATAAAGCAACTATAACAATAGCGATGATCATGAATAGCTTGTTATTTCTCATATTCTCCCCTTTCTATTTTATCAAAGTTTCCGTTCTGCCTAAAAAATTCCTTATCGATTTTTCGCTGTTGGCGATGCTGCATCCGGCGACATCGAAATGGCCGCCGCCGTTATATTGTTCCGCTACGCTCGCTACATTTATCCTGCCTTTAGACCGCAGGCTTACCCTGAGTGTATCCCTGTCCTTCTCCCTGAAAAGCACCGCCACTCTGACATTCCGTATGGTCCTCATATCATCCGGGACCGGGTCCACATCCTCATCCTTTCCCTTGACCGTCTTAAAATCATTTTTACGTATAACAGACCAGACTATTCTGTCGTCTTTCATGAATTTGCACCGCGACAGGCATATCCCGGAAAGTATGGCGGACTCTTTCCGTTTTGACCAGAACACCATATCCACCAAATTATAAAAGTTCACGCCTACGCTTATAAGTTTTTTGCAGACCTCAAACGTGAACGCCCTGACGTTCGGCAGTTTAAAAGAGTTCGTTTCGACGATGATCGACGTCATGAGGTTCTGGGCTATGTGCTTATTTATGCCGACACCGAGTTCCTCCAGAAGCTTGTAGATTATTTCGCCGACTGCGGCGGCCTTAGGGTCAATTATAGAGATATCGCCGAAAGGTCTCCTGAAATCGTGATGGTCTATCTCCATTATCGCGCCGGCATTTTTGAATGATTCGTAAGTCTTTCCCAGTATTTCTTTATTGCTGCAATCTACGGCTATTGCCAGATCGACGCTCTTTTTTAGATTCTGAATTATGCGGTTTGCGCCGGGAAGACGCCGGTATCTTTGCGGTACGCCATCATGGCTTATCATGTACACTTTCTTGCCCATCTTTTCCAGGCCAAGCCCCAGCGATAAGAGCGATCCGATGGAGTCACCGTCAGGATTCACATGGCTTGCGATCGCGATCTCATTCGCATTTTTTATAGCGTTTATTGCGTCCCGCATATTTTCCATATATGCCCTATTTTTTAACCTTAAACGACGAATAGCTGCGCTGGCTTTTATTTGAGCCGGTGTAAACCTGCCGCAACGACCATGTGTAGACTTCCCCGTTTTGGAACATATCCGATTTTAACTCAAGCGAAGAATCGTTGGTCTGGGTGTGTGTTTTAAATACGAGAGTGCTCTCAAGCATCTCGCGGCCTTTGTAGAGCCTGAAATCATAATAATCCCGCTGCAGCGGATCGCCCTCGTGCGGGCTCCATTCAAATTCTAATTTTTCCTTACCGGTCAAATCAACATCCTGTGTTACCGGCGATATCAGGCGGGGTTGCGGTACGATCGCGCTTCTGGTGAGTTCTCTTGCGCGAAGTCCGCCGCGGCTGAAGGCAGGGTACGCCGCGATAATACTTATGACAACTGTAAGTATGAGGATTTTCCTGGTCAAAATTTTACCTCCGGGACCGCTTTTGCGCGCTCCTCTGCCTTAAAATATTCGGTAGCTGTTTTATATCCGAAGATGCCGGCGACGAAATTAGCCGGGAACCTTCTTACCGTGATATTGTAATCTTTCACGGCCTCGTTATACCTCATGCGTTCAACCGCTATGCGGTTTTCCGTTCCGGAAAGCTCGTCCATAAGCCTTAAAAACGTCCCGTCAGCTTTAAGCTGAGGGTAATTCTCCACTACCAGCAGAAGCCTGGCCAATGCCGCATCGGTGGCTGCCGCGGCTTTTACCTTATCATCCATATTCGTTGCGCCGGCCCACTGAGAACGCGCTTTTGTCACATCCTCTAAAACCGTCTTTTCATGCGCCGCGTAACCTTTTACGCTGTTCACGAGATTCGGTATGAGGTCATTCCTTCTTTGAAGCTGATTTTCGACCTGAGCCCATTTAGCCGTTATCGTCTCGTGCCTTGTGACTATCCTATTATATATCGAAGCTATGCCGCTGCCAACAAATATTACTGCTATAATGACAATGACTAAACCTATCAAAAAATTCTTCATTTCTAACCCCCTGATTTAATTTTATAACTCTAAAATCCGCCTCCTCCACCGCCTCCGCCTCCTCCTCCACCGCCTCCTCCAAATCCACCTCCGCCACCCCCGAATCCGCCTCCGCCACCCCACGAAGTGGACGAATGTCTGCCACCATAATTTTGCGTACCGAAAAAGTTGGTGCGTTTATGGGGCGGCAGCTTGCTCCAGTAATTATACCTGAAAACCTGCGAACCTATGTAGCTCAAAATTATTAACAAAGACAGTATCGGCGAAACATTGAAAAAGGCCGCGGCGAAGATCAGGGTGAACGGCAAGCCGATAAAAACCGGCCATGGAAGATTCCATAAAAAAAAGAATACCGGCAGGAATATATAAAAAAATAAACCGGCCGAATTATCAGAGGAAGTATTGTGCGCGCCGCGCTGCTCGATCTTTACGCCTGACAGGCTGTTGATATTAACCTTGGCGTCTTTAGCGATTATCGAGGCAATACGGGCTACGCCGTTAAACAGGCCTTCGGCGTAGTTGCCTTGCTTAAAATAAGGCACCATAAAACCTCGCCCTATTTCGCCGCAGAGCCCGTCCGGGAGTATGCCCTCGATGCCGTATCCGGTCTCTATCCGCCATCGTCTTTCCTTGATGGCCAAAAGCACCAGGACGCCGTTATCTTTACCCTTCTTGCCCGGCTTCCATTTGTCAAAGATCAATCTGGCATATGATTTCTCGTCATATGGCGCGATCGAGGATAAAGTGACAACGAAAATCTCCGCGGATGTCCTCTCCTCTAATTCCCGGATTATCCCCGTAATCCGCTGCCTGTAATTCTCGGGTATGACATTGGCAAAATCATTTACCCACCCGGAAGGATCCGGGATATCCTGCGCTGAAGCCATTCCGGATGCGGCAACTATGCCGAGCATAAACAACAGGAAAAGTTTTTGGCTCATATCGATCTCAAAGCCTATCGACCAGTTCCGCTATCTTCTCAAGGTCGTCCGAGAACGCAAAAAACAGCTCTTCGAGCTCCGCGTAACACAGGCGGGAGCCCTCGCGCTTTGCCTTCCATATTCTGGCCAGGCTATCCGTATTTACGCCGAATTCTTTTGACGCCTGCGCCAGGATCCCCTCTTTTTCGTATGCCGGTTTATGCCCCTTCAGCCGTATGAGGTTACGCAAAATGTGCATAACGGAGGTGAGGCTGCTGAAAATTAGACGCTGCAGTTCTTCCCTGCCGCTATTTTTAAGATATTCCCTTTTCAGGTTTATGACCCTCGACTTCAATTCCTGTTCGCACTGGAACCGTAAATTCTTTGTATCGATGTTCATGGTCTTCAGGAAATCTTTGCCGTACAGGAGGGTGTAATTCTCCTTCATATCCAGGAACTCTATCGGGAATACATCGGTGGAGCTTGTTATATAATTCTCGGTGAGAAAAACGGGATTCAGCATACGGGATTTAAGCAGTAAAGACGAGATTTTTGAAAGCCTGCGCAGGCTTGCGTCCTTAAGCACCACGGCGAGGTTTACGTTCGAATGCCTGGGGGAGTATTCGCCACTTGAGACGCTTCCGTATAGCACTACGGAGATAAGCTCGTCGTTGTAGATATTCTCCAGCTTTATGATGAAATCATTGACTGCTTTTTCCAGTTTCCGGGGCAGCTCCGTTTTTCCCATAAAAGCATCCTCCAGATTTTATTGCGGTCCGGCTTTTTTAGGATATTTCGGCTTCGATCTTCTGTATCAGCACGGCTACTTCTTTAATGGTTCCCGCGGGGAGCATTTTCGACGCCTCTATATCGGTCTTCAGGGTCTTAAGGGCAGTCAGAAGCCTTTTTATCATGGCATTCCTGCGTTTCTTTCGCGCTTCTTCCGGCTCGAGCTCTTCCCGTTGTTTTAGAAGCATCGTCAGGTCTTTTTTGGCATCCCTGGCATCCTTGCCCATGTCCAGTATGTCTTTCTTTAGCTTGTGGTAATCACTGTGGTCGAGCAGTTGTTTGTTCTTGGCAAGCCTCAGTAAATTCACGGATTCGTAAGTCGGTACGGATGCTGTTTCGCGGGACGACATCATATCTTTTCGCAGATAATCCGGCTCCTCTTTTTCCAGGAAGTAGTAAGATTTCAGCAGTTTCATGGCAGTCATCTTCTTTATGCCTATTTCCTTGGATGTGTAAACGTCAAATGTCCCGTAACCCCATTCCTTATAAAGCTTGTCTTTCCACACGGAATATAGCGCCTGGCCGAGATCCATCCATGAAGACTTGAAGCTCTTGGCGCTTTCGAGTATTTTGTAACGCATAGAATCTTCATCGAGAGAGTGCATGCGTTCTTCTATGCGTTCAAGAGATCTTGTATTAAGCTTGGTCATAAATTTCCTTTCCTTGGAGTTGATATTATAACGCACTTTTTGTTTTTTTTAAACTATTAATTAGTCATGTTTATATTGACAATACGGCCATCGTAATTTATTATGGGACTATTATGATAAAGAAGAAACTATTATCATTCTTTATATGGACAATCAGCACGGTCCTTACGGTAATACTATATTTCACTATGCTGCTGTTAACGGTCATAACATTTCCGTTTGACAAGGCCAGGCGGCTGGTGCACGCGCAATGCTTCTGGTGGTCCGACCTTGTAATCGCGCTGAATCCGTACTGGTGCCTGACGGTGACCGGGCTGGAACACATAGATAAGAAGAGAACTTATGTGATAGTTGCCAATCACCAGAGCCTTGCCGATATAGTAGTGGCCTACCAGACAAAGATGCAATTCAAGTGGGTCGCGAAAGAAAGCCTTTTCAGGGTGCCTTTTATAGGATGGTGCCTGTCGCTTGCTAAGCACATAAAACTGGAAAGAGGAAATTTTTCAAGTATAAAGAAAATTTACAGAGAGGCGGCCGGCTGGTTGCGCGGCGGCATGTCCGTTCTTTTTTTTCCCGAAGGGACGAGGAGCGAGACCGGTGAGATGAAGGAATTTCAGAACGGCGCCTTTAAGCTGGCTATAAAAGAAAAAGTCCCCGTTCTGCCAATATCTATCGGAGGAACGGGGAACGCCATACCTAAAGGAAGCTGGATATTTTCTGTGAAGTCTCCGGCAAGCCTGAAGGTCCTGCCGGCTATAGAGACGTCTGATTTTACAATGGCTGACTTCGCGCGCCTCAGGGACATGGCCCACCAGGCCCTTGAGAAAGCTTAAATAATACCCCTCACTTCTTGCTTATAGTTTTTTGCACGGTGCATGCCAGATATCTTTCGCATATTCGCGCACCGCCCTGTCGCTGGAGAATTTACCGCTCTTCGCCACATTAATGATCGTCTTCCTGGTCCACTTATCCCTGTCTTTATAGAGCCTTGACACCGATTCCTGCATTGCATGGTAAGCATCAAAATCGGCGCAGACAAGAAAGTAGTCCGAAGAGGTCAGCGACTGAACTATAGGTTCAAACAGCCCGAATTCTACCGGCGAGAGAAAGTTGCTCCTTATCAGGTTAAATATATCGGTCAGGTCCGATGATTTTTCTATGTACGCGTTGGGGTTGTATCCGCATAGCCTTAACCCCTGGACCTCGTCGGCTTTAAGGCCGAACAGGAATATATTGTCGTGCCCCACTTCCTCGGCGATCTCCAGATTCGCTCCGTCATATGTGCCTATGGTCATGGCGCCGTTTATCATAAATTTCATACAACCGGTGCCGGAGGCCTCGGTGCCGGCCGTGGATATCTGTTCGGAAAGGTCGCTTGCGGGGAATATTTTTTCCGCCAAAGATACGCGATAGTTCTCAAGGAATACGACTTTTATTCTGTCGTGCAGGCTCTTATCCTTATTTATCACATCGGCCACGCTGTTAATGAATTTTATGATCAGCTTTGCCATAAAGTAGCCGGGTGCCGCCTTACCGCTGAATATGAATGTCCTGGGCAGGAACGACGACGACGGATCCTTTTTCAGCCTCAGGTACTGAGAAATCACATAAAAACAGAACAAAAGCTGCCTTTTATATTCGTGTATTCTCTTTATCTGAACATCATACATGGATTGCGGGTCAACTTCGACGCCTGTTGTCCGGTAGATGTAATCGGCGAGCACGACCTTGTTCGCCATTTTAACCTTGTGCCATTTTTCAATAAAGGAACTGTCATCCTTGAAATCTTTCAGTTTCTCCAGTTGGTACATGTCCCTGACCCACTTATCGCCTATAGCCTCCGTGATCAGGCCGGATAATCTCGAGTTGGCTTTTTCGAGCCATCGCCTCTGAGTGATACCGTTGGTCTTGTTATTGAATTTTTCCGGAAATAAATCGTAGAAATCCCTGAATAGCCTGGTCTTTAAAAGCTCCGTATGCAGCTTGGACACGCCGTTGACCGAATGGGAGCCGAGTATGGCTATGTGGCTCATCCTGACCCTCTTCTGTTCGCCCTCTTCTATTATGGACATGCGCCTGAGCCTGTCATTATCCCCCGGAAAGTTTCTTGCAACTTCCTGCAAAAATCTGAAATTTATCTCATATATGATCTGCAGGTGGCGCGGAAGGATCTTCTCGAAAAGGCTGACCGGCCAGCATTCCAGGGCCTCGGGCATAATGGTGTGATTGGTATATGCGAAGGTGTTTATGGTAGTCTCCCATGCCCCGTCCCAATCCATGCCCTCTTCATCCACCAGGACCCTCATCAGTTCTATTACGGCTATCGCCGGATGGGTATCGTTAAGCTGGATCGCGGCTTTGTTGGGCAGGTCCCTGAGACTTGAATTCTCTATCTTAAAGCGCCGTATTATGTCTGACATGGATGCAGCGGTAAAGAAATACTCCTGCTTCAGTCGCAACTCTTTACCCTGGCTGACATTGTCCGTGGGGTATAACACTTTTGATATGTTTTCCGTGGACATTTTATTATATACCGCCCGCTCATAGTCTCCGTCATTGAAATAGCTTAAGTCAAATTCTTCCGTGCTTCGGGCTGACCATAACCGCAACGTATTGACTATATCATTCTTATAGCCGCACACGGGAACATCGTAAGGCGTTGCCAGGACATCGTCCGTATCGACCCACCTGGCCACGAGTTTGCCGTTCTCATCGTGCGACATGTAGGCCCTTCCGAAAAACTTCACCTTGACCGTATACTCCGGCCTCGGGAATTCCCACGGGTTCCATCGCCGCAACCATTCGTCCGGAAATTCGACCTGATAGCCGTTTATTATACGCTGGTTGAATATTCCGTATTCGTACCGTATGCCGTATCCGTGCGCCGGTATGGCGAGAGTTGCCATTGAATCCAGGTAGCACGCCGCGAGCCGGCCTAATCCGCCGTTGCCCAGCCCGGCATCAGCCTCAAAATCGCGCAATTCATCAACGTCGAGCCCCAGGTCCAGCATCGCATTTTTTGTCTCGTCCCCGAGGCCGAGGTTAAGTATATTCGTGCCCAGTAGCCTGCCGATCAGGAATTCCAGGGAAAGATAATAAACCCTCTTGGCATTTTCTTTGTGGTATTGCTGCTGCGTGGCTATCCAGCGCTCAACCAGCCTTTCCCTGATTGCCATCGCCACAGCCAGATAATCGTCGTAGCCGGTAGCGGTGAACTCATCCTTGGCCAGGGTGTATTCAAGATTATTGTGGAACGAGAGAAGTATGCCTTTTTTGGTCATGTCTTTGTGTATCGTGACCAGACCTAAACTATTTCTCTTAGTATTCATATACCTTGCCCCTCTTTGCCTTTCGCGTCCGGTTAATCATGCGACGGCTTTCCGCTGGCCCTGAAAATGGAACCTTCCCCGAACTTGTTTCTTATTTTGTCAATAACGCCGTGTATATCTTCGTTCTTTTTATCGCGAACATCCGGGAAGAGGGTGTCTATAAAATTATTAATTTGAGAAAAGTTCGAAACCCTTACTCCCACTAACCGGATCTTCTTATCATGCGAATCAAAGTTATTATATAATCCCTTAGCCGTTTTGTAAAGAACATCGGTAAAATTTGTAGGCGTACCCAACGCGGCGGCCCTGGTGTATGTCTTGAACCCCTCGAGCCGTATCTTGAGAGTGAGCGTTGAGGACTTTTTATTTTCCCTGCGGAGACGGCCCGAGACTTTATCGCAGAGGTGGATAAGCGCGTTCTCTATTTTTTCTCTGTCCGCGGTATCGTTCTCGAACGTAGTCTCGCTGCTTATGGATTTTGACTCCGTATCAACGCACACGCAGCTTTCATCGATCCCGTTGGCCAGTTCCCGGAGATGAGTCCCGTTTTTGCCGAAAGACTTTTCGATACTGCCTGCATCAGCACAGGCTAGGTCACCGATAGTCAGGATGCCTATATTGCGAAGAGCTTCTTCCGTTTTCTTCCCCAGCCCCCACAATCTTCTCACCTCCAGAGGCCATAGAAAATCTAGTAATCCTTCCGCGGTAACCTCTACCATACCATCAGGCTTTTTCAGGTCCGACGCTATTTTCGCGGCCATCTTTGTCGGCCCAAGCCCGACAGATGCCGTAAGGCCGGTATCATTTTTTATCTTTGATTTCAGCCTTACGCATGTCTCCGTATGGCCCCCGAAAAGATGCCCGCTTCCCGTGATATCTAAAAATGCCTCGTCTATTCCGACAGGCTCGATGTCGGGTGTGAAAGAGTAAAGTATGCCATATATATCATCCGATACCTTCGAGTATTTTTTCATGTCTACTGGCAGGAATATTGCAGTCGGGCACTTTCGGTAGGCGATCGATATCGGCATCGCAGAATGGATGCCGAATGCCCTGGCCTCATAAGAACATGTAGAGACGACTCCCCGGCCTTTCCCGCCTTTCGGGTCGGCGCCGACTACAACGGGTTTAGAGCGAAAGGCGGGTGAGTCTCTTTGTTCTATTGAGGCAAAAAACGCGTCCATGTCGACATGAACGATAAATCTTCTATCCCGCCGCGAAGGATCCGCTGTATTCAGGCCGCGGATAGACGTGGCGGGATCGTGCCATGACGAACCGGAAAGTTTCATTTTGCCTTAAATGACACAAGGGCCTTTTCATTATTGCTGGTCGAAAGGATCAGCCTGGCCGGGCAGCCCGAAGGACAAGCCGTACCGTACGCATACCTGATATCTATCTTTTCGGAAGTCAGTTTTGCCGTGACGATCTTGAGCGCTCCGGGTTTATTCTCCAGCTCCAGCACCAGGACCTCATTTTCTTTTATGTTTTTATATCCGTTCTTTTCAAGTGCTTCCTTCGCGCGAATGGTATCATCAGTTACCAGCATGATCTTTGCCTCATTGTTCGATACATACCCGGCAACGCCTTCTATATTAATGCCGTGGTCGGCCAGTATCTTGGACATATTCGCCATGATACCGACTTTATTCGCGACCGATACAACAAACTCCTTCCCTATATTCGCCGCTTTAATCATAAACGCCCCCTTTCGTTTTTAAATCCTGCCGCACATTATTCGAAAACGTCCACGCCTATCTTCTTTAACATTTTTGCCAATTTCGCCAGAGGCAGCCCCACTACATTATAAAAACAACCCTCTATCCGGTCGATGAATATGCTGCCCAATCCCTGGACATCGAAAGAGCCGGCCTTGTCAAAAGGCGAGATCTTTCTGAAATAGTGGCGTATCTGCCGGTCGCTTAAAGGATACATGAAAACTTTTGTCTTTTCATAGCCGGTAACGACCCTGCCGGAATCTATGTCGATCACAGCAAGCCCCGTATAAACCCATTGAGGCTTATGCGAAAGTGTTTTCAGGGAACTCACGGCTTCCTTCATATTCGCCGGCTTGCCGATTATCCTGTCCTGGACCAGCACGACCGTATCGGCGGCGATGACCACGCCGGAAGCGAACCTTTTAGCCACGTCTCTGCCTTTTTTGAGAGCGCTTTTAATGACGAAGTCGCTGCAGCGCCCTTTCAGCACATTGTCTTCAGGGAGGCGCGATACGGATATCTTGAATTTCAACCCGATCTGTTCCAGTAATTTTTTTCTCGGTTTCGATCCCGAAGCCAGTATTATTCTACGCATTTGCCGCGCTCTCTCCGGCTAAGTACCCGGTCGAAAATGCCTGCTGCAGGTTATATCCCCCGCTTGATGCGGCGCCGTCTATAACCTCTCCGGCGAAATAAAGGCCCGGCACCAGGCGCGATTCCATAGTCCGCGGGTCTATCTCTTCCGTGGATACCCCGCCGCCAGTAACCATGGCCTCCTCTATGAGAAGCGTGCCTGTTATAGTAAGCGGCAGGCCCTTCAATAAATTTATTATAACACGCCTCTGGTCCGAAGTAATCTGATTTGTTTTTCTGTCCGGATCGATTCCGGCAATATTAAGAAATACCGCTATCAACCTCTGTGGCAGAATGTCTTTAAAGAGGTTCTTCAGGTGTATATTGCCTTTTGTCTGGAATTTGTGCAGCAGCTTGCTTTCCAACTGTTCCGGCTCGAGGCCGGGCTTGAGGTCTATAAAGAGCCCGATGTCTTTATGTTCGGCCAGAAGTATCGATATTTTTCCGCTGAGGTCGAGCACCAGCGGCCCGGAGACGCCGAAATGCGTGAACATCAGCTCACCGATCTCGGAAACTATTTTGCTTTTTCCGTATTTAAAAGTGATCCGTATATTTTCCAGCGCAAGCCCCTGGAGTTCTTTAAGCCATGCCTCTTTTGCTACCAGAGGGACAAGCCCGGGAGATGCCGGCGTGATCTTATGGCCGAACTTCCCGGCGATCCTGAGGCCGTCGCCGGTAGAGCCGGTAGCTTTATAGGAAAGGCCTCCGGTCGCAAGTACAACTTTTTTGCATATTATCTTTTCGCGGCCCTCGGTAATTATTTCAAACGAACCGTTGCCTGGTTTTATGTCGGACACGCGTTTATTATCGGCTAACTCCACTCCATTGGCCGATAGCGCCTCCGAAATAACCCTGACTACAGATGTGGCCTTGTCCGTTACGGGAAAGACCCTTCCCTGCCGCTCTATCTTTAATTCGAGGCCGTTCGATTGAAAAAAATTCATCAGGTCCTGATTCGAGAAAGCGAAGAACGCGGACCGGAAGAATTTCCCCTGTTTGCCGAATTTCTCCAGAAAAACATCAATGTCCGCCGAATTGGTTATATTGCATCTTCCCTTTCCAGTCATGAGGATCTTTTTTCCTATCGAATTATTGCGCTCGAGCAGGATAACTTTCTTCCTAAGTTGCGCGGCGCGTATAGCCGCCATGGACCCGGCAGCGCCTCCTCCTATAACAGCTATGTCGTAAGATTTTTCCATATTTTACCCGGTTTTACCAGCCACAAACCCCGATGCCCAGGCCCATGCGAGATTGTACCCGCCCCTTTTGCCGTTTACATTCAGCGCCTCTCCGGCGAAGTAGAGGCCTTTTGCCAGTTTGGATTCGAGAGTGGACTCGTTAACATCTCTTGTGTCTATGCCGCCTGCCGTGAACTCGGCCTCGTTCCAGCCTCTGGTTCCCGTTATTTTAACCTCAAGGTTTTTCAGTAACGAGGCTATCCTCACGGCATCTTTGGATTTCAATATATTCCTGAGGCTTGCGCCGAATTTATTAGGAAGCAGCCCGGCCAGCAGGTCCTCCGGGAGAATGCCGTCATGGATCCTTTGCGCGAGCTTTCCCTTTAGCATTTCCTCTCCCATAAAAGGCACGAGATCGATGCGGATGCAGGCATCCTTTTTTCCGTATCTATTGAGGGCTATGGAGATCGGCTCGCTGATATCGAGGATCGCCGTTCCCGACAATCCGTATTTTGTGAATAATAACTCTCCGGAAGCGGTATTGGCTTCGCGCCCGTCTATGATCGCACGCACCGAAACTGCTATTCTCTGGCCCTGTAAAAAATGGAATATGGGATCTTTCACTACCAGGGGGACGGCTACCGGTACAGGCTGGATTATTTTGTGGCCGAAGAGCTCGGCCAGTTTATATACGCTGCCGTTCGAACCAAGCGCGGGATAAGATTTGCCCCCGCCTGCCAATATAACTGACCCGGCGCTTATCTTTTTGCCGGATGCGGATGTGACCACATAACCTTCCGCGGAGCGTGTTATGCCGGTTACTTCGAAATTCAATTCTACAGGCACAGCCAGTTTCTTCAGTTCCAACTCAAGGATCTTTAAAACGGATGCCGATTGATTTGTGGCGGGAAAAATGCGGCCGTTATCGGAATAAAGTTCAAGCCCCAGGCCAGAAAAGAAACCCTTTATATCGTCTTTGCCGAATTCGGCAAAGATATTTCTGACTAAGTTGCGCGAATCCGTATTATAGAAAGATTCATCCAGCCGGTCATTCAGCAGGTTGCAGCGGCCGTTGCCGGAAGCAAGCAGTTTCTTGCCGATCACCGGCAGCCTCTCGCATATCACAACGGACACGCCGCGGCGTCTTGCGGAGACAGCCGCCATTATGCCGGACGCGCCTGCGCCCGCTATGGCGACGGAATATTTTTGCATTGGAATGAAGGTGGTTTTAAGCCCTGCCCAGATAGTCGCCGGACCGCGTATCGACCATCACGGTCTCGCCCTCTTCTATAAAAAGAGGCACATTCACGACCAGCCCCGTTTCGAGCTTGGCCGGCTTCATGGCTTTGCCTGAAGTGTCGCCTTTGGCGCCGGGGGCCGATTCGACTACCTTAAGAGCAACGCTTACCGGGATGTCTATACTGATCGGGCGGTGCTCGTAGTAGAGGATCTCCACTTCTAAATTTTCTTTAAGGTAATCTTTGGCCTGGCCGACCATTTCATCGCCAAGCGTCACGCTTTCGTATGTGGACATGTCCATGAAATTGAACCCGGACTGGTCTTTGTATAAATACTGCACCTTCTTTGACTCGAGATCGGCCTTTTCGACAGAATCGGCCGGACTGTAGCGCTTATTGGTTATCTTTCCGCTAAGGATATTTTTTATGGTCGTCTGATATATGGCGCGCAAGTTACCCGGAGTCCTGTGTTCGATATCCACGACTATGCAGAAATCGTTGCCCTCTTTTATGATCATTCCTTTTTTTAATTCTGATGCCTTCACTCGTATCTCCTGATCTTTTAACTACTGGACGTTTATCTTTACGGCTTCCTCTTTAGTCACCTGCTTTTTAGGTATAACTATATCCAGCACCCCGTTCTGGTAGCTGGCCTTTATGCCCTCGTTCATACAATCCACGGGCAGTTCGATTATCCTCTGGAATTTTCCCTGCAGCCTCTCCTGCCTGACCATCCCGGGCGAGGTCTCTTTCTTCGCAATGTCTCTTGAGCCGCCGATCTTCAATATCCTGTTGTTTTGCAGGGTCACTTCTATCTTATCCTTATCCATTCCCGGCAGGTCCGCCTTTACTGTTATGTCTTTGGCGGTCTGGGATACATCTACCCGCACGTCCTGGTCAAGTTCATTCATGACATACTGCCCCTGTGAGGCGGAAGTATTTATGATATCTTTCATGAAACGGTCCATCTCTTTTTTCATACGCACAAGCTTTACCCTGAGCTCGTCAAGATTCTGATAATCCTGCTCTGTCGGCATATTATCCGCAAAACTGAAGGAAGAGATCAGTATCAGATAAATGAAAAGAGTCGTCGCTTTTTTCATTAATCGCTCTCCTTTTTATCGTTCTGCACTGATATCTTACCGAGGTTCACGCTGCCCGTAGTGACCTTCCTGATCTCGTCAAGGCTGCCGCTGAGGGATTCCAGCTTCTGTTTCAGCGCCGCTATTTGAGATACCGCCGCGTCGTATTTCTTCTGCAGGTCCTGCGAGTTCGCCCTGAAATTCGTTACGACCTCAGAAACATCCCTGACGCTCTTTTCGCTGGCGGCCATCTTGTCCTGCATCGAGGACAGGCTCAGTTCGTAATTTTTGACACTCGCGCCCAGGGAATCTATCGAGCCCTTGAAGTTTTCGCTGTCTTTTTCCAGCCCCTCAAGCTTTATCTTGGTCAGTGAGTTCTGCTGGTTTATGGTGCCTAAATTGTCATTATATTGTTTATAAAAATAAAATATTGTGGAGATATTCAAAACAAATAATACGAGAAAAACAAGCCCGGCTACCGCGATTATTTTTTCTTTCATGTCCATCTCCTTGTCATTGAATTAACCGACATAATTTAGCACAAGCTCGCCGTCTTGTCAATGGAGTAATAAAAACCCCGCACATTCTTTGAAAAATGTACGGGGTTTTCAACTTTAAGCTTTCAGTTTTTAGTTTTAAACTTTAAGTTTTCAGTTGTTTAATACATTCCTCCCATGCCTCCCGGGGGCATTCCGCCCGGCATGCCTGCCGGCGCTTTCTCTTCTTCCGGGATATCTGTCACGATCGTTTCGGTCGTGATCATGAGAGCCGCTATGCTTGCGGCGTTCTGAAGCGCCGAGCGGGTCACCTTCTTCGGATCGATGACGCCTGCCGCGAACATGTCGCCGTAGGTTTCTTTATCCGCGTCATAACCTTCGTTCGTCTTCAGCTCTTTTACTTTATTCACGACAACGGAACCTTCCAGCCCCGCGTTATTGGCTATCGTTCTGATCGGTTCCTCGAGCGCGCGTTTTACGATCTCAACGCCTATCTGCTCATCACCGGAGAGTTTCAGTTTATTCAGCGCGTCAATCGACCTTAAAAGCGCGACTCCGCCGCCCGGAACGATACCTTCTTCCACGGCAGCGCGGGTTGCATGCAACGCATCCTCGACCCTTGCCTTCTTTTCCTTCATTTCAGTTTCCGTAGCAGCGCCGACGTTTATGACAGCTACGCCGCCCGCAAGCTTGGCAAGGCGCTCCTGGAGCTTTTCCTTGTCGTAATCGGAATCAGTACCTTCTATTTGCTTCTTTAACTGGGCTATCCTGGCCTGGAGGTCGGACGTCTTGCCCGCGCCTTCGACTATAGTCGTGTTGTCTTTGTCGATCCTGACCCTTTTTGCACGGCCGAGGTCTTCCAGTTTTACGTTTTCAAGCTTTATCCCGAGGTCTTCGGTTATCGCTTTGCCGCCTGTAAGTATAGCTATGTCTTCCAGCATGGCCTTTCTTCTGTCGCCGTATCCGGGCGCTTTGACCGCCGCGCATTGCAGCGTTCCGCGTATCTTGTTCACGACAAGCGTCGCCAGGACTTCACCTTCGGTCTCTTCCGAGATTATCATGAGCGGCTTGCCGGCCCTTGCCACCTTTTCCAATAGCGGCAGGATATCTTTCATGCTTGATATCTTTTTTTCGTGGATAAGTATGTAGGGCTCTTCAAGCGAGCATTCCATCTTTTCCGCGTCAGTCACGAAGTAAGGAGAAAGATACCCCTGGTCAAATTCCATACCTTCGACCAGTTCGAGCTCTGTCTTCGACGCCTTACCCTCTTCTACTGTAATGACGCCGTCCTTACCTACTTTCGTCATCGCCTCGGCTATCAGATCGCCTATTTCACGATCGCCGTTCGCCGCGATGGACGCTACCTGCGACACTTCTTTCTTGTCTTTCGCGTTGATAGGCTTCGCCAGCCTCTTTAATTCATCCACTACCTTCTCTACGGCCTTTTCGATGCCGCGTTTCAGCGCCATCGGATTCGAGCCTGCGGTGACGTTCTTCATGCCTTCACGGAAAATAGATTCCGCGAGTACAGTCGCTGTCGTTGTGCCGTCTCCCGCTATGTCGGAAGTCTTCGAAGCCACTTCCTTTACAAGTTCCGCACCCATATTCTCGTACGGATCTTTTAATTCTATCTCTTTTGCTACCGTCACGCCGTCCTTTGTGATAGTTGGTGATCCGAATTTCTTATCAAGGACAACGTTCCTGCCTTTCGGGCCGAGCGTTACCTTTACCGCTTTAGCGAGCTGCTCGACGCCCTTAAGTATCGCCCTGCGGGCATCCTCGCTATATAGTAGTTGCTTTGCCATTTTTTTACATTCCTCCTTTATTTAACTATTGCCAGAATATCCTCTTCCTTCAGGATGAGGTATTCTTTTCCGTCCACGGTTATCTCGGTACCGGAATATTTTCCGAACAGGACTTTATCTCCGACCTTCACTTCCGGCGAAATGGTCTTGCCTTCGTCCGAAACCTTGCCTTTGCCGACAGCTATTATCTCCGCTTCCTGCGGTTTCTCTTTTGCAGTATCAGGAAGGACTATTCCACCCTTCGTCACTTCTTTGGCTTCGAGGACCTTTACGATTATCCTGTCCGCCAACGGTTGAATCTTCATACACCTACCTCCTTTTTATTTTGGATGATTTCTTTTTTAGCACTCATTCCTAAAGAGTGCTAACAACGGAGTATTATACAAAATTGCCGAAAGTTGTCAAGGAAAAATTAAGAAATTTTTTTATTAATTCGGTACGCCGGCGTGGGTGCCGCCCCAGGTTTCCAGGTCCTTGTCGTCCCAGCTGAAAATAACGGTCTGGCCCGGGACTCCTTCGGATGCCCTTTTGGATGTACGCGTCGCCGTCACGACGAAACCTCTGTCAGAGGACTCATTTATCGCATAAGTCCAATAAGCCGGCGATGCGGAGTCGGGAAGTTTTAAAAGCAGGTCATTCATATTAGAGGTATATGCGCCGGCTTCCAATTTATACACGAGCTGCGCGCTTTTTATCGAGCCGATTATGTTAATCGCCTCCACTGCCTTAGCCGATTCGATAAGATTGGCGCAGTCCGGAGCGGCGAGCGCTATAACGGTCCCTGTCGTGGTTGCCGCCAGCATGAGCTCTGTCAGCGTAAAACCTCTTGTACCTAATAAAAACTTTCGCACTTTAAGCATTTCATCCTCCGTTTTGCAGCTTTTTAAACTATTTAAATATAAACAAAAAATGCCTGGCGTTGCCGCCAAGCATTATATACAGTTTTCCTAAATTTATACAGATCTATGCCATGTTGTAAGTTTCTATTATTCTAACAAAATTATTTTAGATGTCAAGAAAAATTTTTATTGTTTTGCTTAATAAAAGATGATATTATTAATTTCGATTTCAAGCGGGCGTAGCTCAATGGTAGAGCACTAGCCTTCCAAGCTAGCTATGTCGGTTCGATTCCGATCGCCCGCTCCATCTCAATCCTTATTAATAACACTGATCATTTCACAAAGTCTACCATAATCACGCATATTAAAATCCATTACGATCCTGGGCAGGTTAATGCACTCCCCTTCCTGGACCTCTTTGGCTGTTGCAGGGGCCGGCCTGATCTCGCCGCTTGTCAAAATGTCTTTGAATTTCCGGTTAATAAGCCGTAGTGTCTTATCTGAGATCTCTTTATTCAATCTGATAACAGTCAGCCCGGAAACGTATCTTATCGAGTGATATATCCGGTAAAAATCTTCTATATATTTTATCGCCTCGTCTACGGTTTTCGCGATACGAAAAAGCTTAAGGTCTTCCTTCCCGATAAATCCGTTTTTAAGCAGGTGATCTGTTACATAGCGTTTCCAGGCGTTCCAATATGTCGAGCCCTTAGGCTCCATCAAGACTATCGGCCTGGGCCTGGACTTGCCTGTTTGTATCAGGGTCAGCATCTCGAACCCCTCGTCGTGCGTACCGAACCCGCCCGGAAAAAGCGCGGTAGCATCGGTTTCCTTTACGAACATCAGTTTTCTGGTAAAGAAATATTTAAAGTTTATTATTTTGTCTTTTTCGTAGATATACGGATTGGGCTTTTGTTCAAACGGAAGCCTTATGTTCAACGCGAATTCTTTGCCCGCCTCCGCGCCTTTGTTCCCGGCCTCCATGACCCCGGGCCCGCCGCCGGTTATTATCATGTAATTTTTCGCGGTCAGCTTGCGCGCGAATTCTTCGGCCATCCTGTATTCGGCCGATGTCTTTTTCGATCTTGCCGAACCGAAGATTATAACCTTTTTGAAACCTCTATAAGGAGCGAATATCTTAAAAGAATACCGCAGCTCTTTCAGCGCGTTGTTCGCGAGCTTAAGATCTCCTTTATCCTTGGATTCCTTCCCGAGTTTTACAGCAGTGGTAAGTATTTCGTGAAGTAAATGTTCGGTTTCCGCGGAACCTGACCTCCTGGCAAGCTCATCTATCAAGCCGTCTATGGCCTTATCCCCGACTTCGTATTCTTTTGGCGTCTTTTTCATTAGTTAGCCTTTTTGGTATTAGTGGTGTCAGCTGATGCGTGATTAGTCTCACTCATAAATACGAAACGCTGGCTATGCTACCCAGCGTTTTTTGTTTTGTCTTTTGCCTTGTTTTAAACCTAAATTTAACACATTAAGCAGGTCCTTTGCGATGGCAATGGAAGGATTCGTTGCTCCGGCTTCACTGTGACCAGTACATATTAGCCAGATTAGCCTTGCGAATCCTTCTTCCGTCGTTTCAACATAAGGGAAAGGGATATTAGGGAAAACCGATTTAGGTTTTCCCTAAAACGATTTTGGCGCTAGCCCTGCCTTCGCAATCAACGGAATAACTGCCGAATGCTTCGGCAGGCCGGAGGGCCAAAAAGCAACACAACACTTTTTGGGCCCGAAGGCAAAATCGTTTAGTGGTGGTGAGGGAAGGATTCGAACCTTCGAAGGCTTGCGCCGCCAGATTTACAGTCTGGTCCATTTGACCGCTTTGGTACCTCACCATCGTCGCTACGGCTTCACTGCGGCCAGTACTTACTTCGCCAGATTGGCCTTGTGAAGCCTTCGCTCCTTAAGGGAAAACCATTCTTGGGGATCGGTCCTTCGTTCGTATAACTCACTACGGACCAGCCAATTTTCTTTCGGCCAAAGGCCTTTTCCTCGCTAATCGCTCGGCGAAAATTGGCTTCGATCCCCGCCCCTTACTGACTGAGATGGAGCTAGCAGAGGGGATCGAACCCCCGACCTATGGTTTACAAAACCATTGCTCTACCAGCTGAGCTATGCTAGCACCCTTAACGCGTCCGGTAACTTTTCTAAAAGATCACCCGCAGTCAGGCTTAGCATGCCTTTTTCCTTGGCCGCTATGTCGCCTGCGACACCGTGAAAATAAACTCCGAGGCTCGCTGCCGCAAAAGGCGCGAGGCCCTGCCCGATAAAACTGGCAATGACGCCTGTGAGCACATCCCCTGTCCCGCCCGTAGCCATGCCGGGATTGCCGGTCTGGTTCTCGTATATCTTGCCGTCAGGCCCGGCCACTATAGTGTTGTGCCCTTTTAAAACTAAGACGATATTATACTCACGGGCAAAGTCTAAAGCAATATTTTTTCTATCTTTTTGGATCTCTTCCGCACTCTTTCCGGTAAGCCTCGCCATTTCGCCGGGATGCGGTGTCAGGACAAGCGGGGTTTTAACAGTCTTGAGATCATTCACATGTCCCGCGAACGCGTTTAAGCCGTCCGCATCCAGGACGACAGGCTTATTGATTTTAGCGACCAGGCTGCGTACCAGGCTTTGCGTTTCTTTATTCTGGGAAATGCCGGGGCCGATGGCCAGGCAATCGCACTTTTCGCTGAACGCAAGAAGTTCTTTTTCCGCCAAAAGGCTCAGCGAAAAATCTTTCGTCTCGAAGAAAGGCCTTACCATGACCTCCGTAAGCTTCGCAGCCATTATCTCGTACAGGCTCCTGCCTATCGCAAGGGTTACGAGCCCGCTCCCGCTTCTTACGGCGGCCTGGCTTGTAAGGTATGCCGCGCCGGTATACCCGGCTGAACCGGCTATGACCAGGACATGCCCGTAATCCGACTTGTTCGATTCCGCGGTTCTCTTAGGAAACCCTTTGATCATTTCATTGATCATTTCGGCCTCTTTTGTAAAAGTATTACATTCGCGACGGCATAATTTTTGGAGTGCGACATGCTTATCACGACATCGTCGATCTTCTTTTTTTTCTTCAATTTGAGCGCGTCACCGTGAAATTCAATCACAGGCTTGCCCTCTTTGTCGTTCAGGACCTCTATGTCCGTCCACTTTATCGGGAATTTACGCGGTTCGCCGAATGCCTTCACAAGGGCTTCTTTGGCCGCGAACCTGGCGGCAAAATGCTGAAACGAGAACCGGCGGGAATTAGCGTATTTCACCTCGCGCTGCGTGAACATCTTTCGCAGGAAGCTGTCCCCCCATTTTCCGATAGCCTCGCGCATACGGAAGACCTCGACTATATCTATGCCCGTACCGAATATCATCTAATAAGCCCCTTCATTTCCCTGACCGCTTCGTCAAGCCCGGTAAATACCGCACATGAAACGATCGAATGTCCGATATTAAGCTCATTCATCCCTTCTATTGCCGCAACGTCTTTTACGTTGGTATAATTCAAACCGTGGCCCGCATTAACTTCAAGGCCGAGCGATAAGGCGTGAGCAGTGGCAGCGCGAAGTATATTGAGTTGCCGCTTTCTTTCCGCAGAAGTTTTAGCGTTGGCATACTCGCCGGTATGCAGCTCGATTATCCGGGCGCCGCTTTCAGCCGAGGCGTCGATCTGGGCCTTTACAGGATTAATGAAAAGGCTTACGGCTATTCTGCTTTTCATCAATTTGCCCACCACGGCCTTTACTGAACCGATGTTCTTTTTGACATCGAGCCCGCCCTCCGTAGTTATCTCCTGCCTTTTTTCCGGGACCAGGGTCGCCTGGTCAGGCCTTATTTTACAGGCAAATGCAACTATCTCTTTCGCGACAGACATTTCCAGATTCAGCCTTGTGCGCACGCTTTTGCGAAGCCTTACCACATCGCTGTCTTTTATATGCCGCCTGTCCTCTCTCAAATGGCAGACAATTGAATCACAACCGGCCTCTTCGCATATTTTTGCCGCTTCTACCGGGTCCGGCTCATATGTCTTCCTGGCTTCTCTTAACGTAGCTATGTGGTCTATATTTACGCCCAACTTTATCATAGGCCCATCCTGATATCACCTTGGACTTTTCTCTATGGGCACAGTCACCTGTACCAGGGTCTCTTCCATGTATATCCCAGGCGCTATCGGGTTCAAAGCAACGGACCTGGTGAACGATTTTGTCGTGCCGCCGATATCGATCGGCATGGTATAGATGAACCTTATCTTTTCCAGGATATCCCTGGTCCCGACGACAATGCAATATTCCGGGACGGTCACTATTTTATCATCGACGATATCGTAACCGTTTTTAAGCTTGCCCACAAAAATAGGCCTTATTAAAAGCTTTTTCGCGGCAACGCCCTGTTGAGGGAACACCCTGTTAAGGAACTGGTTCTCCTCCTCGCTGCCTTTTTTAAGCTCGCTTACCACATAGAACCAGAGCATAAAGGCCAGGACGAGGGAGATTATTTTCAATCCCACATTTTCGATAAAAAATTTTCTTATGAAATTAAGCATGATTTTTAACTATCCTGAAGGCCATCTTTTCCTTGGGCGGTTTGTAAAAAATATTTTTCAGGTATTTAGCAAGTTCCTCTTCCCCGAGGTCCCTGGTAAGCCTTCCGGCGTTCGCGACCGATATCGCTCCGGTCTCTTCGCTCACGACTATGCAGACAGCATCCGTCTCTTCGCTCAAACCGACCGCCGCCCTGTGCCTCATCCCTAAAGATTTCGGCAGCGCCCTGTCGTCCTGCGGGAGAGGCAGCACACAACCGGCCGCCACAAGCCTGCCGCGCTGTATGATAAGAGCCCCGTCGTGCAGGGGCGATTCGGGTATGAGGGCGGTTATGAGCAGATAGCTCGTGACCTTGGCGTCTATCGGCACCCCGCTCTCAACATAACTTTTCAGGCCGACCTCCCTTTCTATAGCAATAAGCGCGCCTATCTTTTGCCGTGAAAGGTTGGTCGCGGCTTTCGCCACCTCGTCTATAACAGCGATGTCTTCCTGGTGAATACCGAGTTGGCCGAGCCTCGCGAGCGCCCTTCGCAGCTCCGGCTGGAATATCACCACAAGCGCTATGACGGATATCGGAAATAGTTTTGCGAGCATCCAGCTTATCGCGTGTAGTTCCAGCTGTTGTGATATTACAAATATAAGCCCTATGACCACCAGGCCCTTAAGAAGTTGTTCCGTGCGCGTCCCCTTCACAAAAAGGAGGAACATGTATATGGCATACCATAAGATGGCCAGTTCAAGAATAACCTTCCAATGCGGCATTATGTGCATTTTTAATTCGCTTTCTTGTGCAAAATAGCATCTGCCATAGATGCTATTTCTTTTGCCTGCCTGACATCGTGCGTACGGACTAACCGCGCACCTTTCATTATCGCTATTACGGATGTTGCAAGCGTGCCCGTAAGCCTGTCCCCGGAATCAGCCTTATTCAACACCTTGCCTATGAAAGATTTTCTGGAGGTGCCGATGCATATCTCGTGCCCGAGAGCCTTAAGCTCGTCGAGCCTGTTCAGTATTTCCAGATTGTGCGCAACCGTCTTTCCGAATCCTATACCGGGATCGATTATTATATTCTCTTTCTTAACTCCTGCGTCTTCCGCTATTTTTATGGACGTTTTCAGGCTTGAGGCAATCTCCCGCATGATATTTTTATATTGCGGGTCACGCTGCATGTCCTGCGGAGTGCCT
>JAKLDX010000029.1 GCA_022703295.1 Candidatus Omnitrophota bacterium | reverse complement strand
TTGTAATCGTTATAAAGCTTCACCGTCAACGGCTTTCTTTTCTGAATTTTTCGATATATATCATAAGTATGGATATTGCGGCGGGGGTTACGCCGGATATGCGGGATGCCTGGCCGAGGTTCACCGGTTTTATCATCGAAAGCTTCTCCTTTATTTCCGAAGAAAGACTGGGTATTTTTTTATAATCGATTGTCTCCGGTATTCTTACACCCTCGATCTTCCCGAAGCGGGACACATCCCCCAGCTGCCTTTTTATGAAACCTTCATATTTTATCTCTGTCTCGACAACCCTTATTTCCGCCGGGCGAAGGTCGTCAGGTTTTCCTTCGCTTGCCAATTCCTCATACGATACACCAGGGCGTCTTAATATTTTTTCCATGCGGCTTTCTTTAAGCCGCTTTATTTCCCTGTCTATCTTTTCTGATTTTTGCATGGTTTCCGAATATTGAGCATCTGATATGAGACCTATTTCATGGCCTATGGGCGTAAGACGCAAATCGGCATTATCTTCGCGCAGGATCAATCTGTACTCGACCCGGGAAGTGAACATCCGGTATGGTTCATTCGTTCCTTTCGTCACAAGGTCATCTATCAATACCCCTATATAGCTTTGCGACCTGTCCAATATCATCGGCTTTTTACCGAGTACCTTAAGGGCGGCATTGATCCCGCCAACAAGCCCCAGGCTCGCCGCCTCTTCATATCCGGTGGTGCCATTTATCTGGCCGGCAAGGTACAAGCCTGCAATGGCTTTTGTTTCTAAAGTTGGATAAAGTTGAGTAGGGTCAGAATAGTCATATTCTATCCCGTACCCCGGCCTCGTTATCTTTGCCTTCTCAAGCCCTTCTATGGAGTTCACTATTTTTTCTTGTACGTCTATTGGAAGGCTTGTCGATATGCCGTTAGGATAATATTCTGTCGTATTAAGCCCTTCCGGCTCCAGGAAAATATGGTGCCGGTCACGGCCCGGGAACCGGTATATCTTGTCTTCGATTGACGGGCAATACCTTACCCCGGTCCCCTTTATTATGCCCGTGAATAGGGGCGATCTGTCAAGGCCGGACCTGATTATGTCATGCGTCTTGTTATTGGTGTATGTTATGTAGCAAGGCAGCTGCTCTCTCGTTATCTTTTTTGTCCGGAATGAAAAAGGTATTACATCCTCGTCGCCGTGTTGTACGGCCAATTTGTCGAAATTTATAGTCTTTCCGTCAAGCCTGGCGCAGGTGCCGGTTTTCAGCCTGCCCAGCCTTACTCCAAGGTTCTTTAAAGAGGCTGAAAGTCCGGTTGAGTTCCTCTCCCCTATCCTCCCCCCCGGCATATGTTCAAGGCCGATATGCAATAAGCCGTTTAAGAAGGTACCGGGTGTTATTACAAGGGCATTTGCGGCATAGGTCTCACCTAAAGAGGTTCTCACTCCTTCAATAAGGCCATTTTTGACAAGTATTTCATCTACCATGCCCTCTTTAACGGTAAGATTAGGCTCGCCTTCAATTATTGAGCGCATATATAGGCGATAGGCCTGCCTGTCCACCTGAGCTCTGGATGACCTTACTGCGGGGCCCTTTTTGGTATTTAATAGCCTGAATTGTATCAGGGCGGCATCAGTGGCCCTTGCCATTTGCCCGCCAATGGCATCTATCTCATTTACGAGTTGCCCCTTAGCCAGGCCCCCTATGGCGGGGTTGCATGACATTAGCCCTATGGTATCTACACTCATTGTGAGAAGCAGTGTTTTGCATCCTATTCCGGATGCTGCAAGGCTCGCCTCACAGCCTGCGTGCCCTCCTCCGACCACTATTACGTCGTATTTTTTTGTCATAAACGTTTATTTTATACCATGTTATATGAATGTCAAGGACTAAAGAATGGGTATAATCCGGATGCCGAAAATGACGCATCCGGGCCTTGCCTTTTTTGGAATATTAGGGTATACTATATATGGATGACAACAGCTTAGAGTGACCCGTTCTCGGGCCTTAAGGTACACGTTACCTACACAGTGCTGTTGCCATCCTTTTTTATGCCTATTTTAGCCTTAATTCATTCCGGCAGGATGTTATTTTCTGTAAAATCTGTTTATTGCGGCGAGGACTTCCTGGGGTGTGTCGACCAAGGTAAATAGCTTAAGGTCATCTTTTGTTATCATATTATGAGGTAGTAAGGCGCTTTGGAGCCAATCCATCATGCCCTTCCAAAACTCTCTGCCTACTATTATTACCGGAAAAGGCACTACTCTTCCTGTCTGGACCAGGGTAATGACTTCAAAGAACTCATCAAGTGTCCCGAACCCTCCGGGGAAAGCTACGAGGGCCTTTGAATATTTGACGAACATGACCTTTCTGCAGAAAAAGTATTTGAATTCGAGCCTTTTTGTTATATATTTATTGGGTTTCTGCATTATAGGGATAAGTATATTAAGCCCTATCGATTCTCCCTTTGCCTTCTTTGCGCCTTTATTGGCAGCTTCCATTATGCCGGGGCCGGCGCCCGTTATTATCGAATAACCCGAATTAACAAGCGTTGCGGCTGTCTCTTCGGCTATTTTATAGTATTTGCTTGATGGTTTTGACCTTGCCGATCCGAATATGGATACCGCGTTTCTGACATCGGACAACTCCTCGAATCCGTCTACAAATTCGCTCATTATTCTGAATATGCGCCATGGGTCTTCTTTTGTAAAATCGCCTTTCAGGATAGCCATTTCAATCTCCTTTTTAATATTTTTTCAATAATAACTTGGAATCGAAGTTCTTGGACGCCCTGTAAGACAGGAAGTAGCCCATGCGCCTTATGGGGTTTGTGATGTTGTCCAGAATTATGTGTTGTGTAAATCCTATGGCAACGGCTTTCCAGATATTCGATAAGCCTAATATTATTATAGCTGCCCATAACACTATTAAGATCTCATACGAATGAAGAAGCAGGTAGAACCTTTTCAGGCGCATTTCCAGGCAGACTTTATATATATCCATTACGTTGAGGGAAAAACGATGGCTTGAATAATAGTCTATGAGGTGATCGAGGTCGATTATTATTCCGGAAACGAACGATGCGACAGCGCAACTGACAGATTTAAAATAAATACCGGTTAAGGCGCCTATTATGCCGGAGGCAATTACATGTCCCGAGGGTTTTATTTTAAATATCCTTTCTATATTTTCAGGATAGAATCGAATGTCCCGAAAGCGTTCTGCTCGCGATCGTTATTTTGCGTATCGAGGGTCCACTCGCCGTCCACCACGAATTTGTATTTATACCTTCCGGGGGCCAGTCCGAGTTTCTTTTCCCAATGCCCGTCATCAAATCGCGAAAGCCGGCACTCATCATTCATCTTCCAGTGATTGAAGTCTCCGACAATATAAATTTCTTTCGCGCCTGGAGCGGTTACCTTGAATTCGACCTCTTTCAGGGCCGTTTCGATGGATTTTGTTATTTCCTGCGAAACGTTCTTGAGGGCGTCTTCGATAGGGCTTGATAGCGCAGGCACCATTGCGATCCCGAACTTCACCTCTTCCTGCTGGAGTATCTCCTGAGCGAGCGCAAGGTGGTCAATGGCACCGTTGGATTCTCTCTCGAAGGCTATCACGGAAACGCCTTTTGCGACCGCTTTTTTGAGTGCCACGTTCATCCTTATGACTGTATTGAGCAATTGGTCTCTGAAAAGCGATTTTATCTCTTCCAGCATTATCTGCGAGTACTTTGTGCGCTTATCAAATATAGTTGCCAGTGCGTTGACTCTTGGCGCGTGGTTTATTTTCACTTTTATCAGTTCCAGCATCCCCAGCAATTTGCTTACGCCCATTAGCGAAAACGCGCTCATATCTATCGGCACTATTACGATATCGGCTGCTCTGAGCGCGTTGAAAGTCAGAAATCCGAGGCTTGGCGGACAATCTATGATTATATAATCATATTTCAGCTCGCTTTGAGCTATTGCCTGGTGCAATTTAGATACCGCATCTTCTTTATCTTTTAACTCCTGCTCCAGGGTGCTTAGGAGTATGTTGGACGGCGCTATATCGAGCCCCTTGGATACATTCAATATGCAATCGGCTATGTTTCTGCGTTTTTCGGCGGTGTCCGTTAAGGCATTATATATGGTCCTGTCAGCCATCTGGCTTGTCACGCCGAGTCCGAATGATGCATGGGCCTGCGGATCGAGATCTATTATGAGAACTTTTTTGCCGGAATCGGCTATAGCGCTTGCCAGATTTATCGCGGTCGTGGTCTTGCCGCAGCCGCCTTTCTGATTTGCAACGGATATGGTTCTCATGAGTTTAGGCCTCCTTTATAATTTGTATGTCTTTTATATAGGTGGTTACATCGACGGGAGAATCCATTTTCCCTTCGCCGAGATATCCGTACTCGAACCTTAAATGGGTTATTCTGGATAGGTCTATATCGTCGCGTATGTTGCTCAGGCTTATGGTCTCTGTTTTACAGTTTGCGGCAAGGTAAATATCGCTGAACCTGCAGCATCTGTTGTTGGAATCGCGCAGGATCAAAATTATCTTTTCGCCGCCCTTCTTGCCCTGGAGCGAAAGCAGAAGATTCCTCTTTGTCAGGTTTACGGGGAATCTCAGGTCCAGGCTGACATCTGCCCAGTTATATTTTTTAGAGCTCGTAAAAACTATGGCCTTATCCTGGAGGCCGCTATTCCTCTTGGCGTATCCCCGGAATTCTATTTTTCTTATTATATCCCTGTTAAGCCGCCCGTCGTTGAATACTTTTATTATCTTGGAATGGATGATTATTTCTTTGATAGCGTTCAGTCTGTAGTTTGAATAGATCAGGGATAAGGTTATGAATAAAAACGCGGCCGCGAATGCAGATGTTGCCAATAACGCGGTTTTAAGGTTTTTTATAGTTGCTTTGTTGTCTTTTTTACGGGATTTTTGATAGAAGTACGTAGAGACAATATGTTCGTTAAGGATATCATCCTTGGGAGGAACTCTCTTTAATGATTCAATTGTTCGGCTCATTATTTAGAGTTAATAGTATTACTATATACCAAAATGCGAAAAATTACAAATGTTTTTTAGCGAAATCCACCCCATTTTTAAATATCAGAAAACCGTCTCCGCGCTGCCCCTGTTTCAGCCTTGTCCAATAAGGATGCTGGTAGCTGTCTATATGTCTTTCCGGATGCGGCATCAATCCGAAAATCCGGCCTGTGCTGTCGCATATGCCTGCCACATTCTCCACTGAGCCGTTGGGATTATATGGATAACCCCTCTTTTTGCCTGTTTCGTCGACGTATTCCAGGACTATCAGGCCTTCCCGCCTTAATCTGTTTAATATGTCTGCATTCCCGGGCATGAATTTACCTTCGCCGTGCGCAACCGGTAACGTTATTATTCCGTTGATGTCTTTCGTCCATATGCACTTGTCCTTTGGCCCCTGCCCCCTGACCCTTTTCAGATACACCCATCTGTCCTCGAATTTATCGGAATCGTTCAGCGTCAGAGTTGCCTCGATATCCGAAAAAGTTCCGGATAGGTTAGGTAATAACCCGGATTTTACCAATATCTGAAAACCGTTGCATATGCCTATTATCAGCTTGCCGTCTTTGATAAATTTTCGCAAGCCAGTGCCTATTTTGAATTTCAGCTCATTTGCCAGTATTTTGCCGCTGGCGATATCATCACCATAACTGAACCCGCCGGGAATGGCAAGTATATGGTAATCGGCAAGGTCCTTCTCTTTTCCGGCCAACTCATTTATGTGGACCATCTCCGTTGACGCGCCTGCCAGGCCAAAGGCGAACGCGGTCTCTTTGTCGCAATTCGTACCCGCGGTCCTTAAAATTATAACTTTTACTTTTTTCATATTTGCACGGTTAGCTATAAATTCTGAAATGTCTTCTGCCACGCCGATTTTAACTTGTTTACATCGGTTTCAATTATCGTCTTTTTAGAACGATTTTTTATAGTGAAAAGAGTGTTATTACGGACATGCCCTAATTTCCATACGGGCAAACCCTTCATGGACTTTAAAAATCTATTTTCGTCGGAAATTTCTGCAATAAATCTGGTGTTGGATTCGGAGAATAGCAATGTTTCGTCCGACAGGGTATTTTGTTCTGACGATGCATTTGCCGGATCCAGGCAGATGTCCATTCCGAACCCGCCTGCAAACGCCATTTCCGCAAGCGCTACGGACATGCCTCCGTCTGAGCAATCGTGGCATGCGGCAACGCAGCCCCTTGATATGGCTTTTGCCAGGGCGTTCATCAGGCACTTTCCGCGCTTCGCGTCGACTTTAGGCACGTCATTTCCGGCGAACCCTCTAATTTTGTAATACTGGGAACCGCCGAGCTCATTTTTTGTTGTCCCGATAAGATATACGGAGTTTCCGGGTCTTTTGGCATCCATGCTGACCGCTTTTGAAATATCATCCATGACAGCGATGCACGATATCAGAAGCGTCGGTGGGATCGAAATGGTCTTGTTGCCGGTAGAATATTCGTTGTTGAGGCTGTCTTTACCGGAAATGAACGGAACGCCGTATGTTTTGGCTATCGCGTAACATGCCTGCGACGCCCTGACAAGGCCTCCGAGCCTGTCCGGTTTATTAGTGTTTCCCCAGCAAAAGTTATCCAGTATCGCGCATCTATTTATATCTCCGCCTACGGCTACAATCTGTCTCAGGGCCTCGTCTATTACGCTGGCAGCCATCCAGTAAGGATCTATTTTTCCGTAATCCGGATTTATTCCGCAGCCCAGTATTATGCCCTTTTTAGAACCCAGGACAGGCCTTGTTATACAGGCATCGCCCGGCCCGAAATTTATGCCTTGCAGCGGCTTCAATACACTGCCTCCCTGCACTTCGTGGTCATACTGCCTTATTATCCATTCTTTGCTCGTTATGTTGTAATTCGACAGAAGCCCGAGGAGATCGCCGGTGAAATCTTTTTTATCTACCGCGGGAGGGTTTGCAAAGATTTGCTTTTTCCATACAGCTTTTCTTTTGACGGGGGGCAGCCCGTCGTGCAGGAATTTCATATCTATGTCGCAGACCATAGTGCCTTCGTAAAAAAGCTTTAACCGCCCGTCATTGCCGAATTTTCCTATGACACTGGCCTCGACATTTTCGCGCTCGAAGACATCTTTCAATTCTTCTATCTTGCCCGGGCTGACGGCCATTACCATTCTTTCCTGGGCCTCCGATATCCAGATCTCGTCGTAATTTAAACCTTTGTATTTCAGCGGTACCTTTTCCAGATAAACGATCGCCCCGGTTTCTTCGCCCATTTCTCCTACAGCGCTTGAAAGTCCGCCTGCGCCGCAATCGGTGATGGCATTATATAGATTCTTATCGCGCGCCTGCAATATCGCGTCTGTGAGTTTCTTCTCCTGTATGGGGTTGCCTATCTGGACGGCCGATCCGGAAGTCCCCTTTGATTCGTGTGTCAGCTCTCCCGAAGAGAACGTTGCCCCGTGGATACCGTCCCTGCCGGTCCTCCCCCCCGCTACTACTATGAGATCGCCCCGGCGTGTTTTTTTGAATGACTTGCCTTTTGGCATTATCCCGACGTTTCCGCAGAAGACCAGCGGATTTCCGACGAAATCCTTATCGAACAGGACCGCGCCGTTCGAGGTCGGTATGCCCATCCTGTTGCCGTAATCCCGTACTCCTGCCACCACGCCCTTCATTATCCTTTTCGGGTGGAGCGCGCCTTTAGGCAATTTTTTATGCGGGTAATCCGGCGGGCCGAAACAAAAGACATCGGTGTTTATTATCGGCTTCGCGCCCAGGCCCGTGCCCAATGGGTCGCGGATAACGCCGCCTATTCCGGTCCCCGCGCCTCCGTAAGGCTCAAGGGCCGAAGGGTGGTTGTGTGTCTCGACTTTAAAGCATATGTTATTTTTTTCGTCAAAACGTATTATTCCAGAATTGTCTTGAAATACCGATACGCACCATGGTTTCTTAAGCTCCTGGGTAACTTTCATGACGGTATTTTTGAGCAGATTTTTTATTGTGCGCCCTTCGAACTCTATCAACCCCCTGAATGTTTTGTGTTTGCAATGTTCAGACCATGTCTGGGCAATGGTCTCGAGTTCGCAATCAGTGGGGTTCCTTTTTAATTTTCTGAAATATTTTTTTATTTCCTTCATTTCGTCGAGGTTTAAAAATAACTGGCCGTTTTTTGATATTGCCTTTAACTTGTCATCATTTGCGGCCAGAAGTTCGACGTGTCGTAATTTGAATTGGTAAGGCGGCGGTTCCGGCGGTATATTTGAATGCCCTTTTACCAGATGTTGGATAACTTTATTGTAAAGGACATTTTCAGCTATGGTATGTATATCTTTATCTGATAATCTGCCTTCGAAAAGATATTTTTTTGCGGTCCTTACAGTGCGGATGCCGTTTATGCCCAGATCACGGATAGCCTTTTTCGCGCTCTCCTCCACCGGGTCCATGACGCCGGGGTTATACGCGATCTCGACTACCTTGTAACGGCTTTCGTCAAAAAGAGGCGTTTTGTAGCTGTAGTTTTGCGTGACGGGGTCAGCGAGAAGCTGTTCGCATATCTCCAGTACATCTTTTTCATATAAATTACCTTCCAGAAGGTAGGCCTGGACGGTCTTTACGTCTTTGACCCTGTTTTTAAAACCGAGGTCTATAATATCCTTTTTGACGCCCTCTCCCGCGGCGTCGTAAGATCCCTGCTTTTCACCTACCTCAATTCTCCAAAACATCTGGCTCTTTTCTGCTTACAGCTTAAAACTTATAGCTTGCAGCTTTTTATTCCCACTCAATCGTCGAGGGCGGTTTTGAGCTTATGTCGTAAGCGACCCTGTTGACGCCTTTAACCTCGTTTATTATCCTGTTGGAGACTTTGGCAAGGACGTCATAAGGTATTTTTGCCCAATCCGCTGTCATGCCGTCTACGCTGGTGACGGCTCGTATCGCGACTACATTTTCGTAAGTGCGCTCGTCTCCCATCACCCCTACCGATTTTATCGGCAATAGCACCGCAAAGGCCTGCCATATCTGGTCGTATAAATACTCTTTGCGCAATGTGGATATGAATCTGTCGTCAACCTCCCGGAGCATATCGCACCTCTCCCTTGTGACATCACCCAGTATCCTTACCGCCAGGCCCGGTCCGGGAAACGGATGGCGGCCGAGCACCTCTGACGGGATACCCAGTTCCCTGCCGACCTTCCGGACTTCATCTTTGAAAAGATATTTTAACGGTTCTATCAGTTTAAGGTTCATTCTCTTCGGCAATCCGCCGACGTTGTGGTGCGTCTTTATGGTTGCGCTTGAGCCTCCTAAGGCCGAGCGCGATTCTATCAGGTCCGGATACAGGGTGCCCTGCGCTAAAAATTTGACTGCGCCTATCCGCTCCGCTTCCTGCTCGAATATCCTGATAAACGTCCTGCCTATGATCTTTCGCTTTTTTTCCGGGTCCACAACTCCTTCCAGGGCGTTTAAGAATGCGCCTGAAGCGTCTATTGCCCGCAAGTTTATCTTGAAGTGCTTCTGGAATATTTCCTTTACCAGCTTTGCCTCGTCTTTTCGGAGCAACCCGTTATCGACAAAAACGCATACAAGCCGGTGCCCGATGGCTCTGTGTATCAGGACCGCCGCTACGGAGGAATCAACCCCTCCCGAAAGCCCTAGTATCACTTTTTCCTTCGAACCTACGGTCTGTCTTATCTGCGATATTGTATCTTTTACGAAGGATTTCA
>JAKLDX010000028.1 GCA_022703295.1 Candidatus Omnitrophota bacterium | reverse complement strand
TTCCAGGTTTTCGACGGCCGCTCTGAATTTTTCGAAGCCTGTCCACTGATCTATCTGGACTTTCGCGACATCCTCCTTCGTGATACGATGGCCCATGAGCGGATCGTTCGAAAGCCCTTCAAAAACCTGGCCCTTTTCAAGCTCGCTCAGTATAAGGCCCATCTCGCGCATGGCGCTCCCGACAGCGTCGGAGGCATGGATCTTATTCTTTAAAGCAACACCATGCCGCTCAACCCCGAAAATATTACGAATTGTCCCGGGCGTAGTACCTTTCGTATCACCGATGACTTTCCGGAACCTGTCTATTATGTTCTCTTCGTTTGGGTCTTTCGATTTGAATATCAGGGGTGTGACCTTGCCGCTGTGCATGAAATCTATGAGATCGCCGTAATGCGCGCCGCCTTTCTGATCCTTGTAGAATTCTTCCAGAACAGAGTTTTCCAATACCCTGCCCTCGCCGCGCCATACAAGCTCAAAACCTGCGGCCTCTGTCCTTCTTATAATTTCATCTGCCTTTTCGGCCCCGTCCGGCTTTATCATAGCGAAGGCGAACTTCCCTTTCGCTATGCCTTCCGGCGACAATACGGGAACGCCTAATTGTTTAAGGGCCGGCCTGCCGTCCTTGTCCTTTAAAACATCCAGCTTGTCCGGCGAGGCGAGCGCAAGCGCCGTTTGTTCAGCGGATATATCCAGATATGCGGGGTTATTCGATATTGAATCTATCACGATCATATTCCCGTCTATTGATTCCGCCACAGATGTGCCGATACTCCTCAGGCCGTACCGCTGCATCTTCTCAGACGGTATATCGGTAGGATGCGTATGCCCGGTTATAAGATAGTCAAGCCCCATACGTGATGTATAGGCCTTTAAGGCCTGCTGCTTAGTCTCCGTTTCTCTCTCGTCGCCGGGCGTTACGTAATTATATGTGACTTTGTCAAATGCCTGCGACAGCCCCTTCTCCCGGTGGGACGGCTTCCAATTGACATGTTCATCCGCGGTATTATTCAGGACGAATGCCGTGTGGCTGCATAAATAGTTTTTACCGTCCAGCTTTATCTTGAGGAACAGGGGCATCGCCTCGGACATATCGCGTATGACCTTTAAAGCGGATATGCCGTATTTTTCCGTAACGTATTTTATGAAAGGCTCGTATTTCCGCGGCACATTCCCCAGGCTATCGCCTTTTACATTGGCATCGAAATAATCGATAAAACCGAGTTCGCTGTTACCGCCAAGGACGTGGATATTCTTTGGGTATTGCGCCTTCAGCTTTGCCAGGTTCCATAGGACTTCAAAGCCGTATTCACCGGCCGACTTAATGAATTCATCTTGTTTTGCAGGCGACGGTATGCCCATCTGCCATAATTTAGTGTAGGAGAAATAATCGCCCAGGAATACGACATGCAGCGTCCCGTCCGCCAGGCCCTTTTGCACGTCGGCGCGTGAAAGTATTGCCTGCAGGTTATCAAGCCGGCAGTGGATATCGCCCACAGCAATAACCCGTTCGCCGTTCTTTATATCTAGCTTTATAAAATCGCCAGGCTTTCCCTCTCTGTTTAACGGCCTCTGTCCGGCGGTATGCGCTGACGTCTCCGCCTTCAGGGCCTTTTCCAGAACAGCCATCTTGTCGGATGGGCCGGCTGAGGCCGCTCCCGCTTTACTACCCACCCCGTCATTCGAGACAGGGAAACTCTTTACATCCTCTGTTTTGTCGCTATCTTTACCTGTAATGGCCCCTTCCGCCCGGCGCAGTTGCGCTACTAATTTTCCAAAATAAGGATTCTGTTCGTTCAATTCCTCATAATCCATATTCTTCAGCGCTTTATTGTCTGCCAGCATATTGATGCGCTTTACGAATTCGTCATTTAACGACGCTGCCATGGCCCTGAACACTTCTCCGTCGGAATCAAGTTCCGGGAAATACCCTTTAAGAAAACTTACGGCAAGCTCGGGGAACGATATCAGCTCTTCCTCATCCTCGCCATCATAACGCTTAAGGTACTCCCGCTCCTTCACAACATCGTAAATTATCCTTGAGACGTCGAGGAAGCGGTCGGCAACTCTTTCGGCAAGGCTATTATTCGATATGTCCTGTACCGTGTTGAGGTCGCGCACCACCGGCTCGCATTTATTTCTGGCGATAAACTTTACGCCTATATTGCCGATATGCGGCCATCTGTGACAAAAGCCCTCATCGTGAAAATACCTGAAAGCGGCGCCTAATTTTTCGTAGAATTCGGGAAGTTTATCCTTTATGTCTATGCCCATTCCGGTAAGCATATCCTGCATGAATATAGTCCCGGCAGGCACTTCGCCTGTCTGCCTTACAGAGAAATTGAGCCTGTAATCCGCATGCTCCATGCCGCTTATCACATAACCTACGGCCCTATTATGATAACTAAGGTCCCTGTATCTTCCTATGCCTATGGTATCATCAGTATCAAATTTTGACCCGGCAAACCTGTCTTCGGTCTCATATTCAGGCAAGGCATCATACGTATAGTACATCGTTCCCCATGGATCACGATAACCCCGCCTTACTATAATGGCGCCGCTTGCGTAGCTTTCCATTACGCGGTTTACCATGCCCGCACCGTTATATTCTCTGATGGTCTTCCCGCCTGGCTTTACTGAAGGCCTCGAGCCCTTCAACCTTAAAACTTGTATATTGCGTTCCCCGTCCTTCACGGGCTTCCTTAATTTAATATATACGGTCCTGCCCTCTCCGGATTCTTCATCAGAATAAGCAAGCCGTATCCTGCCTTCCGACCGTCCGACTATCTTTAAAAGCTCTCCATGAGACGGATTAGCGAGAACGCGTATGAGGTCTTCCCTGTCCTGAGGGTCCATATGCTTGTATACTTCTTCTTTTATTCTCAGCGTAGATTTTATCTGCCCGGGCAAATCGCCTACCTGCACCATCGTAAGCGGTATCCTGCAGAGATATACCAGGAATTTATTCACCTGTTTCGCGTCCTGGCTGCTAAGAGGCGGGGATAATTTAAAAATATGCTCACGCAGCTGATGGGCCCGGGCGCCTTTAACGATACCCGGGTTTTCCATTAGTTCCTTGTAAAAACTCCCTATGGCATTCTGCGCGCCTGGTGTATATCTCGCGATGCTGTCTAGCCATAACCTCGTCCAGGCAACTGCCGGATCCAGGTCTTCAGGCAGGTCCGACGCTTTAAAAAGCCTCCATAGCTGGTTCGCCTTATGTTCCGATATCAGCCCCGTCAGATAATCGAGCTGGCTGGAAGATATATCGGGATGATAAAATCTTGGCAATGCCTTCGCCGCACTCACCCTTGACCCGAAATTCGCTTCTGTCATGTAAGCAAGAAGCCTGTTCAGGCCGTCTCTGAAATACGCCCGAAGCCCGGCGGGCAATTCGTTTTCGAGCCGCTTTAAGGCTTCGCGATCCAGATCATCCGCGTTTTTGCCTATGCCATCTATCGCGAAAAGGAGGACTGCCGGGCGGCCTTTACTGGTCACCATGGAACCGTATCTGCCAAAATGCACTTTCTTATCGACTATGCCAAGGGCCCACATCTTCTCCTGAAGCTCTAGAAATCTGTCTATTAGATACTTCTCTTTTTCCGTCCCTGCCGTCGCAATCATTCCTTCGAGCGGGGTTATCTTATTCTGTATTAGAACTTTGCCGGCCGGCGCGCCTTCTATTTTTACCCCCAATTCCGAAAGGTCCACGACCATTCCCGGCACAAAACAATCACCCGCTATTGCTTTTAGCCAATCCAACTCCTGCATGTTGGCGTGTTTGGGCATCTTGACCACCATGAGGTTGTTCTTAAGAAAATAGACATTATAATTAGGCCCATCTATCTTCCTTTCAAAATTGAGGTTCTTATTGATCGTGGACCTTCTCACCATATCAAAGATATGGTCAAGCTCTATTCTGTCCATCTCTTCCGCAAGTTCCTTTGGATCTAGCTCCATGCCTGTTATGACATGGGCTACGTCTTCCGAAAGAAGCAACCCCTGGCGGTAAAGCAAGAATAGCCCTTCTGCCCGTGTTTCGCTGGTAGCCACAAACTTGGCATGTATGGCCGAATTATATATGAAAGGATCTTCGAGGCTCTCTTTTCTTTTTGTAAAAAGGTTTACATATTTATCCGATTCTTCCGCAGACATCGGGGCGCCCTTCAGGGTTTCGGCTCTTGACCTCTCCCTCATCAGGCCCCTTTCAAGGCGAACTTCAAAATCAGCATCTATGAAGATTGACGTGGTATAAAGCTTCGGCAGGCTTCCTTCTCTTGCAGGTTCCGGATCATACAATGACAGGACGCCCTCGACCAGATAGACGCCTTCTTTATGCGCGATATATTCTTTTACGTCCCATCCTTTTCCTATAAAAGAACCTTTGTCATTGAAGTGTCCGTCCGTCGCAAGTAATGCGCGGTACCCCTCAATCATACCTTCCTCATCGGAGGTATTGTCAATACCGCGACCCGCCTCGTCGATTATTTCAGCCACTCTATGCCCTTCACCATCCAGCGCACTCACTCTTATCCGGGTACCGAAAATTTTTAATATGATCTCGCCTGAGGCGCCCGGGCCGGCGGCCGACTCTAAGCTTATGGGAATATCAAATACTGAAATTTTATTGCCGGACTGCAGGACATTCCCGGCGCTGTCCTGGACTACGAGCTGAGCGCCTGTGCCGCGGCCCGTAATGCCTATCTTTCTTTCGGGGCCGAGCAGCATAGTAAGCCCCCCTTCTTTATCAAGCAGCATCTTCAGTCTGCCCTTGGCGGTCTGGTTATATATCGGTTTTAAAAGATGGGCGCCCCTCATGAAAGCCTTCATAGAGCGCCTGAATTTATACGCTTCGAACTTCTGAAATACGTCTTCTGTAGGCCTGCCTGTAGCAGGGTCTATGGGGCGGTCATCCTTTTGCAGAAGCCAATCGTCAAATAATATTTGCCTTACGTTTTCAAATTCCGCTTCCAGCGTTTTTTTGAAACTTTCGGTTATAGTGGTTTTTCCGGACGCAGCGCTGCCTGTGATGCCGCACGTCAGGACAGCTGGCTTACCTTCCGAATGAGATCTCATTCTTGCGGCTCTCAGACTAGGAAGGATATCATAATTGAAAATTCCCCAATATACCCTTTGCCTCGTTATCGCTTCGCGCTCTTGTTCGGATATTCTCCTGTATTCCCGCTCCGCCGTAGCAGTGTACAACTGAGCCAACTGGTCTTTCCAGATAGTGCCGAGAGAAACTTTTATTGTATTTAAATTCTTTTTCGAAGGCGCATTGACTACTTCTATTGCGTAAACACTGCCCATGCCGCCTTCAAGAAGCCTCTGCCCTCGCTCAAGCTCAAGCCCTTTTTCGTGATCCGCTATTTTGTAAATCCTTACTTCCATGCCGTTATAGGGGATGTAAAGAATGCCCCCTTCGCGATCTATCTTTATATTATTCAGATCGAACCTGGTAAAGTGGTCCAGGAAGTCCTTCGGCATATCAAGGTATTTCTGGATGGCCTCACGCCTATCGACGGATCCTTTATCGTCCACAAGCGAGGCATATAGATCAAAAGCGACCGTCAGGAATTCCATCTTTGATATGAGGGCATTACTGAATTCAGCGGATCTTTCATTAGGGTGAGAGGCGCTAAATATAGAGGAAGGCCTGAGCGCGCTGACTTTATTTAATGTTTTATTATCGGAATAAAGATTTTGGGGCCCGGCCTGGGTGGCAAGTATCAATAAGGCCAGAACAATAATGATTACATGGCGAGATTTTCTATTTATCATTCTCTTGATAATGCAAGGCCCCGCAGATCGCACATGCGAGGCCTCATTAACGATCTCCTTAAAGAGGAACACATTTCCTCTATTATAAACACGTATTAGAGAGACGCAAGAGCCTGCTGCGCCGCCTTGTAAGCCTCAGCGGCTTCGGCGGTATTCACCGGCACCATCTTGGGCAGTATCGATATAAAACCTTCGCTGAGCAGTTTTGCCACATCTTCCGGTGTAAACGGATTATTATCTAAATTACTGGCTATCCTGTTCAGGCAAGCCAGTATCCTGTCGTTGCCTTGGCCATAAGCTATCCTGAGCGCGAGGTCATACAGGCCTATAATAGGCATGTACCTGTTATCAGGGTTATTTATGTTTATCACTTTGCCGACGCTTCTCAGCTCATTACCAGCTTCCGCCATGGTCTTGTCCCCGGCGATAGTCACAACGGCGCTAACCGTTATGCCGGCCCTCTGAAGCCTGTCCATTTCTTTGCGGATGGCTTCTGCAAGGCCCATGCCGGTACCTCTCACGCTCGACACGACTGCCGGAACGTTGTTATTTGCACCTATTTCGCCGGCCCTGACTACCTGCCTCGTGTCCATATTCGTAACGCCTGTATCATACGCGACGATTACGGTTGACTTGCTAAGCTGCGGCTTATTATTCATGTCGATTATTGACAATGTATCGCGCAACTCATCGGCATCCTGTGCGTCAGCTGCGTAAATTTCCGCTGTTATAGCACGGCCCGTTATTGACTCCCGCGGACGGGTTTCGTCAGAAGTGCCGCGTCCTACAGGGAAGCTCTTTTGGTCTTCTTTTACTGGTGATGGCGGCGTTGCCTTTGTAGCCTGCGCCGCTATCTTTTTAGTTCTATCCTCAGGCAGCGCATTCTGCGACTGTTGCTGCGGAAGCGGCGAAACCATCTTCAGTATTTCGGCTTCACCGTCGGCCGTTACCGTATAAGGCGCCGTGATCGTCGCGGGAGTAAATGCCGGCGAACGCGGAGAATATTTAGCAGGCGGCTTTCCCGGCTCCCTTATCGTAACGGTGCCTTTTGTTACTATCAGTTCGTGATAGTTACTATCTTCCGGCATAATCTCAACCGAACTCGGCTTTGATTTATCGACAGCCCCCATGGTTATGCGATGCACTCTGAATATTTCCTGCGGCCATATAGGCATCGCGCCTGTCGTATTCATGTACGTGCCTTCTATAACGGATTCGACTTTTGCGTTATCGTCCGCAGTGAGGCCGTAGTTCGCGCTTACATCCGTTATCCTTCCCGTAATATCGAAGTCTTCTGCAACTGTGCCTTTCGCCAGAAGGCCCTTATCAACAATAACATCTATCGCATCGTCTTCGATTGCAGGTTTCGTCGGAGTAAGGGCTCCGAGCTTATCGCAGAAATCTTTTCTCATATTGACGGCGCCGTCTTTATAAACATACGGCGTATTGTCGTCGCTTATGCTGTATGTCGTATTGGACATCTGCTGGGGCTCGACAAGTATGAGCTGCTCTTCCCCGGCTGCATTTTTACCCGCCGATATGACTATCCACGCTTCATTTTTGGCTTCCGGATGTGTTGACGGCGGATGCGTTTGAAGCGACAATCCAAAGATGCCATGCGGGAAACCTACGGGCGAAAGAATTACCTGTCCCGGATGCAAGTCTATTACATTAAGGTAGCTGACATACTCGGCCCTTGCCTGCCGTATGCGCTCCATAATATCTGTCAGCTGGGCAAGGGTATACCCTGGCCTCATGATGCTTAGTATGTCGGGAATGGCGACATCTGCGTCAGGCGCTGTCCATCCCTTGACGGACTGGCCATTCGCCCATCTTTCGTATTCTTTCATAAATATGTCTTCGAATTCAGCTTTCGTTAAACCGGGCTTGAAATCATCCTTCAATTCCGTCATGAGATGGCGATTTCTTTTCAGGGCATTTTTAAATTTAACAATACCGCCTTCGGTTTCTATATTTTTATTGAATCCCATGTAAACCTTCGGGGCAAATCTCGTGCACAGGAATTTTACGAACGTAGGCTTTGTTCTATGACTGCCTAACATTACGGGCGCCGTGTCAAGAAGTTCTCTCAATGTAAGTTCCGGCAAGCTCGCCGCACCCACAGTGATAGCGGTCCCCGGTATCGAGGTGAATAACTTCCTGTCGCCGGTAGGTTGTGTCGAATTTATCCAGACCTCGGCTATTGGCTTGTCATCGGGCCTGTCCAATAACATATTGTTCGCCCTTCCGGCCCAGGCATAATAAACGAGGTTATTTTCTGTATTATTAGTAATCATAGCTCCACGCAAAGAATCTATCTGCTGCTGTCTCATGTTTGCGGCTTCCATTTCATCCGGTGTCATACTCGCGGGGAAATTCTTTACATTTTCGTCTTTCGCGACAGGGATCGAGATAGCATTCTTCGTCCATGAAGGTGATGTCGCCGCGGATCTGACCGAGGCTATTAATCCCTCGACACCCTTCGGAGTAAGGCCATCATATAATTCAGTCAGTGAATGAGCCTGCGCAGGTATACCGTTAATCCACTCTACTCTCGGAGTGACCACAGGCGTCATGTGCATCTTTACCTCGCCGCTGGGATTAGCGGCAGCATAATAAGGAACCGCTTTCGACGCATTAGTCACCACTTTCGATACATTTTCCGCTCTCTCAACCGCGCTGAAATCTATCCCCAGGTCAGGAAAAGCCGTTTGCATCCATTCTTCGGGATTCGGCACTTCGACGGAAAAGTCATTGAATCTCAAGTCACCCAGATTCTCCACTGAATCAACGCCAAACGGAAGCGATACCGCCCATGAACCCGGCTCAAGGACCTGCGCCAATACGGCCACCAGGCCGCCTTCGTTATCGTAGAATTTATTCCATTGTATGCCGCGGCCGGCCGTAACATACTTTATGTCCATCACGGTCTTCTGAAAATGCCCGGGACCTGTGCTGACAAATTGCCTGCTCCCCGGAACATTATCAGTTATAAATGTAGTTTCGTGTATGGTGCTTATACCGCCTTTCTTGGTCATTTCAAGAATCGCGGGCGGCACAGCCATAAAGCCGTGATTCATTACGTAAAGGACTACATTATCCCTTGACCCTGCGAAAGCCGTCTGGTCATACATCGGAGATGCCACCACGTTCTGCCCCATCTTCGCCAGGCCTTCGGTCCCCCTCCAAAAATAACCGGGAGTTCCTTCCTTATCGGTAACCGCTACAGGCATCATTTCCTTGTCCTTGGCAAGGAAACTCTTTCCCTTACTGCTCATAGCCATACCCTGTTCATCAATTGTAAGCCTCATATTTTGGGCACCCGGGATCCCGCGCTCGACCCAGGATAATATATTAAGCGCCTGAGCGGCCATCAGGCTGATATCGCGCGCAAGTTGCGCATTTTCTTCGGCATTATGCATGCCGTCAATCGCGCCTCTAAGATAAGCCCTTGCTCCTTCGCGTGCATCCGGATTTTTTATTGCCCCTTCCAATATATCATTGATCCTCTCACACATCTTGGCTATCCTTTCAGATGGAGTCTCCGCGCCTACAGGGAAACTCTTTACATTTTCACCGGGCTTGCCATTTGCTGCAATATTATTCGCGGCTGTCTGGGTAAGTCCCCCCTTCTCATCCACCCCGTAGCCCAGCTGCTGCAGGCCATAGGAGGTGAGGAACGTCTCAACCATAAGATCGGGGTCGTATATTCCAAACTTCACTATTCTTTCATATGTCCTTCTCGTCATAGAGGGCCTGGCCACTCTTGATTCAAGCGCGCGTTCGATTGGCGTGACACCCGGGTGTTGTTCTTTGATAGTATCACCGTTCGCGGCCAAATATTGCGCCATACCGAGCGCCTGGAAGCTATCCCCTCTCACAAAAAGATAATCTACGAAATGCCCCTGGGACGGCTTCGGCACGTGAG
>JAKLDX010000027.1:10711-10958 GCA_022703295.1 Candidatus Omnitrophota bacterium | reverse complement strand
GGCGGCCTCATCGACTCTGTTTCGGATGATGAGATACTGGCCGCCTACAAGCTGCTTGCCGAAAAGGAGGGCGTTTTTGTCGAACCGGCAAGCGCGGCGAGCGTTGCGGGCGTATTGAAGTTGGCAAAGAAGGGCTATTTTGAAGGAGCGATCGGCAAAGGGGCAAAAATAAAAATTGTCTGCATATTGACCGGTCACGGGCTTAAAGATCCGGATAGGGCGATAGCCAGTGTGGAAAAGCCGAAGG
>JAKLDX010000027.1:0-10701 GCA_022703295.1 Candidatus Omnitrophota bacterium | reverse complement strand
GCCCGCTAAGACAGATGCTGTGTTAAAAGAGATAGGGTTATAAATGAAATACGCGATTCTTGTCGGCGACGGAATGAGTGATTACCCGATGGCGGAGTTGGGCGGCAAAACACCGCTCGAAGTTGCCAAGATAAACAATATAAATGAGATAGCCAAATACGGTGTGGTCGGGCTTGTAAAGACCGTGCCTCGGGGAATGAAACCCGCCAGCGATATAGCGAATCTATCGATCCTGGGCTACGACCCGAAGACGTATTATACCGGAAGGGGCCCGCTGGAGGCGGCGAACATCGGGATAGAGATAAGCGCCGATGAGGTTGCCTTCAGGTGCAACCTGGTCACCGTTTCTAATAATATCATGGCTGATTACAGCGCCGGCCACATTACTGAAAAAGAATCAGGCATTCTGATGGAGTATCTTGATAAGAATCTTGGTTCCGAGCGCATAAAATTCCATCACGGGAAAAGCTACAGGAATTTAATGGTTATTAAAACAAGGTCTGCCGATGAATTAAATGACCTCGTGAAGGCGTCCTGCACGCCGCCGCATGATATAAGCGGGAAAGACATCTCAGTGTACCTCCCCGTCGGAAAGGGATCGGAAGTATTGCTTAAGCTGATGCAGGAATCGCGAAAATTGCTGGATCAGCATGAAATAAATAAGGTCAGGGTGGATCTGAAGGAAAACCCGGCAAATATGATATGGCTATGGGGGCAGGGCACGAATCCCAATATGCCCAGCTTCAAAGGAATGTTTGGCCTTGACGGAGCTGTTATATCGGCCGTTGATCTTGTTAACGGCATCGGCCGGCTTGTAGGCCTTGATATAATACAGGTCCCGGGCGCTACAGGGTATTACGATACCAATTATGAAGGTAAGGGTCAGTATGCGGTCAATGCGCTAAAGGATAAGGATTTTGTTTTCGTACATGTCGAGGCGCCGGACGAAGCAGGCCATAACGGCGATATGCGGGCAAAAATCACGGCCATAGAGAATTTTGATAAATACGTTGTCGGCGCTGTCTGGGGTTTTCTCAAAGATACGAAAGATTACCGGATAATGGTGCTGGCCGACCATGCTACGCCGGTATCTTTAAAGACGCATGTATCCGATCCGGCGCCGTTCGTGATGGCCGGCAGCGGCATTGAGCATAACGGCCTTGACGCCTATAACGAGAACAGCGCTAAATCGGGCAAGATTATCTTTAAATCAGGCGCAGCACTGACAGAGGACTTTATAAAGAAGATATAATCACAAGGCAGGGGTATTTATGTCAAAAGGATTGGTGGTTCAAAAATACGGCGGCACCAGCGTTGCGGATGTCGAGCGCATACAGAATGTAGCCAAAAGGGTCGTCAGGACCAAGAAGGAAGGCTATGATGTGGTAGTTGTTGTCTCTGCATTAGGAGACACAACCGATAAGTTGATCGAACTGGCGCACCAGATCACAGCCCATCCCTCCGAGCGGGAACTGGACATGCTTGTATCGACCGGAGAGCAGGTATCCTGTGCGCTTCTGGCAATGGCCATTCACAAGCTCGGCGTGGATGCAATTTCATTTACAGGGGCCCAGGTGGGGATAATCACGGACAATTCTTTTACCAAGGCCCGAATTATTGACATAAATGCCAAGCGTATATTTGAAGAGATAAAGAAAAGTAAGGTAATAATAGTAGCCGGTTTTCAGGGCGTAAGCCTGAATCAGGACATCACTACGCTGGGGCGCGGCGGGTCCAACCTGACTGCCGTAGCTATCGCAAAGGTGCTCGGCGCGATATCCTGCGAAATGTATACGGATGTCGAAGGCGTATTTACCGCGGACCCGCGAATAGTTAAGGATGCCAGGAAGATAGACAGGATAAGCTACGAAGAGATGTTCGAGCTGGCGTCATTGGGCACGCAGATCCTGCAGGCGCGTTCGATCGAGTTTGCGATGAAATTCGGGGTGCCGATTCACGTGAGGTCGAGTTTTTCAGACGAGGTAGGAACGATAATTTCCAAGGAGGTAAGGGCAATGGAAGATATAGTTGTTTCGGGTGTGGCTATAAATAAAGACGAGGCAAAGGTGACGATATGCGATGTCCCGGACAAACCGGGGATCGCGGCAAAAATATTCAAGGACATAGCGCATGAAAATATCAATGTCGATATGATCGTGCAGAACGTTTCAAGGACAGGCGCTACAGACATTTCTTTTACGGTCCCCACGACCGACCTTAACAAGACCATCAGGGTGGCAAAAGAGATATCGCAAAAAGTAGGCGCCGGCGCGATCGCATCGGACAAGGAGATCGCCAAGATTTCTATAGTCGGGATAGGTATGCGCAGCCACTCGGGCGTTGCGGCCAACATGTTCGAGGCTCTTGCGGAAAAGGACATCAATATCGAGATGATATCTACGAGCGAGATAAAGATATCCTGCGTTGTTAAAAAGGATAACGGTGCCGCTGCAGTGAAGGCTATACATGAAAAGTTCGCTTTAAGCAAGAAAAAAGGATAGCGTATGACAATCGGCAAGATCGAACTATATGATACAACGCTGCGTGACGGAGCGCAATCGGAAGGGGTGTCATTTTCGGTAAGCGACAAGCTGAAGATATGCGAGAAGATCGACGAGCTGGGGATACATTTTATCGAAGGCGGTTGGCCCGGAGCGAACCCTAAGGACATGGCATTTTTCAGAAAAGCCAAAAGGCTGAAGCTCAAAAATTCACAGATCGTAGCTTTCGGCAGCACGAGAAGGGCTCATGTAAAGGCAGCCAACGACGTTGTGCTGAAAGGTTTGCTGGGCGCCGAAACAGGGATCGTAACGATCTTCGGAAAGAGCTGGGACCTGCACGTCCGTGACGTATTTAAGGTCGAGCTAGAGGAAAACCTGCGGATGATAGAAGATTCCATCGCCTTTCTGAGATCAAAAGGCAAGAAGGTCTTCTATGATGCCGAGCATTTTTTCGACGGGTACAGCGGAAATAAAAGTTATGCCCTGAAGACCCTGAAAGCCGCCGAAAGCGCTGGCGCCCACAGGATCATCCTGTGCGACACGAACGGCGGAACGATAACATCGCAGGTCTTTGAAGTGATCGAAGAGGTGCGGGGCGCGGTCAGTACGCCCCTCGGCATTCACGCTCATAATGACTCCGACATGGCTGTAGCGAATTCTGTAGCCGCCATCCAGGCCGGATGCGTTCAGGCACAGGGTACGATGAACGGATACGGGGAGAGATGCGGCAACGCTAACCTCGTCTCGATAATCGCCGCCCTTAAACTCAAGCTTGGCTTGGACTGCGTATCAGACCTCGCGCTGAAGGAGCTTTCCGAGGTGGCAAGGTATGTGGCGGAGATATGCAACATGAAACTTCAGGACAACCAGCCGTTTGTCGGGAACAGCGCATTTGCGCACAAGGCGGGCGTGCACATTAACGCGATACTGAAGAACCCCAGGACATACGAGCATGTGGACCCCCATATGGTCGGCAACCATCGTAGGCTGCTCGTCTCAGAGCTTTCCGGCAAATCCACTATTTTAAAGAAGGCCGAGGACCTGGACCTGGACCTGGGCAAGGATGACGCAAAGTCCAGAAAAATACTGAAAGTACTGCAGGACCTGGAGCACAAAGGATACCACTTCGAAGCGGCAGAAGCATCGCTGGAACTTTTAATGAAGCGCGTGATGAGGCAGTTCAAAAGTTTCTTTGATTTTGAGTCGTTCAAGGTTACCAGCGAGAAGAAGAAGGGCGGGAAGATGACGACGGAGGCTATGCTGCACCTCAAGGTCGGGAAAGAGAATGACCGCACCGTATCATTCGGGGACGGGCCTGTCAACGCACTGGATAGCGCCCTCAGGAAGGCCCTGAAGAAATTCTATCCGAGCCTTTCCGAGATGTACCTTACGGATTATAAAGTACGGGTCCTCGATGAAAAACAGGGCACTGCCGCGCGGGTCAGGGTGCTTATCCAGTCACAGGACAGTGATGATTCGTGGTGGACAACCGGAGTTTCGGAAAATGTCATAGACGCGTCCTGGCAGGCGCTTGTGGATTCTATCGAATATAAATTGCTGAAGGACCTTAAAAAGGGAAAATAAGATATGAAAACAGTCGTAGACATCGCGGGTATTTTGCTTTTGATATCCTCGGTAATCCTCTCATTCAGGAAACCATTGATAGGGCTTCTGCTTTTTTTCCTATTTTTACTTCTATATGTTCTTACGCGGGCAGTATTGTGTAAGGGTGACAAATGTCCGAAATACTAAAAAGGAGGTTTGATATGAGGAGAGCGACTGTTTTGATAGCGGTCCTGCTCATGATCCTTTCCATAAAGATTTCTTATGCAGCCACATGTGAGGAGCTGAACGCCGGCATGAAGGACCTTTGCGCACAGGGGAAATACTCTGAGGCGATAATGATAGGCGAGGAGGCATTGAAGATAGCGGAAGAAAAATACGGAAAAGAAAGCATCGAGACCGCGGTTACCCTTGACAATATAGCTTTTTTAAAAAACGCTCAAGGTAAGTTTGACGAGGCAAAAGACACCTACCGGAGGTCGCTTTCCATATACAAAAAAGTCTACGGCCCGGAGCATGAAAAGGTGGCGGAGTCGCTTAATAATCTAGGTAAACTATTTTTTCAGCAAGGGGAGTTCGAGGACGCGGCGGCATATTATGAGCAGGCGCTTGGCATATATCATACAACTCTCCCTCCCGGGAGCCCCCGCATAGCAGAAATATTGAGTGAACTTGGGGACCTGTATTATACGCAGGGAAATTTTGAACAGACCGAAAAATATTATTCGGAAGCGCTCGGGATATTTCAGAAATTTTACGGGAAGTATAGTCCGGAGGTAGCGCTCATCCTGGACCGCCTTTATGAAATATATTTCGTAAAGAAGAAATACGCCGAAGCGGAAAAAATGTTCAGAGAAGCGATCCAGATATCGGAGCAAAGCTACACCGACGAACATCCCTATGTGTACAAGCCTGTGGCGAGGCTGGCGGAATTATGCGATATACAGGGCAAATACAACGAAGCAATAGATTACTATAAGAAGGCCATAGATATCCACACAAAGATGATAGGCAGCGACAGCCCCAGAGTTGCCAACCTCAAAATAAAACTTGCTAAAGTTTATGAGAAAATAGGGCGTAAGGACAAGGCAGGAGACCTGCTCGAAGAAGCGGATAAGGTATTAAAGAACACAAAGCCGGGGGTGCGAGGATGAAAAAACTTTACCTTTCCGATACGGACCGGAAAATAGGCGGTATATGCGGCGGGCTCGGCGAATATTTCGACAAGGACCCGACGCTTTTCAGGATAGGGTTTATCATCGCGACGTTATTGTCGTTCGGGCTGGGCATAGTTGCTTATATCATGATGTGGTTTATCATACCGAAAAAACCAAAATAAAAAGGGGGCGGCATGAGATTCAAAATGTTTTTATTGACGGTGTTTGTGGTGACGGCCTTATGTTGTTCGGTGTCATTCGCGGCAGGGGCAAGAAGCGATGAAGCGACCCCCTCACAGGAATCGATAGGCGTGGAGAAACAGGCAGGCCTTGATATCACCAAGGAAGGTGAGATGGCGGAAGATGATGCAGAGATGAAAGACCCGGGGATGGCGGGCGCCGGCGTGACCCAGGAAGAGAAGATCGATAAAAAGACAACGGACAATTACGAAGAAGCGATCGACAAATTGGGAGACGGGCCGAGAAGCATCACTAGGCACTAAAAATCATATTTTTATCAAAATGGAAGAACTGGCAAAGGCATATAATCCTCATGAAGTTGAGGACAGGATCTATAAGGACTGGGAAGCGAAAAAATATTTTCATGCCGATCCCGATCCCGCGAAAAAACCCTATTCTATAGTAATACCTCCCCCTAATATAACTGGTATTCTGCATATGGGCCATGCCCTGAACGATACCATCCAGGATATACTTATACGGTTTAAAAGGATGCAGGGTTTTAAGGCCGAATGGATGCCCGGAACGGACCACGCCGGCATAGCGACCCAGAATGTCGTAGAAAGAAAACTTGCGAAAGACAACATAAAGCGCCAGGACCTCGGCAGGGAGAAATTTGTAGAAGAGGTGTGGAAGTGGCGTGAGGAATACGGCTCTACAATAATAAGGCAGCTCAAGAAACTTGGCTGTTCCTGCGACTGGGACAGGACGCGCTTTACCATGGATGACGGCCTTTCCGACGCTGTCCTCGAAGTTTTTTCCCGCCTATATGAAAAGGGGCTGATCTACAGGGGAAATTATATAATCAACTGGTGCCCGCGGTGCCAGACTGCCTTGTCAGACGAGGAATCGCAGCATAAGGACGTGGACGGCGCGTTGTATTACATAAAATATCCTATTAAGGGACAAGTAGCAAGGGTCAAGGGCCAGGGGAAGAAAGACGGCGAAGAGGATTTTGTCATCGTTGCAACCACCCGGCCGGAGACGATGCTGGGCGATGTGGCGATAGCAATAAACCCCAAGGATAAAAGATACAAGGACTTAAAAGGCAGGACAGTGCTGCTGCCAATACTGAACAGAGAGCTGAAAATCATACAGGATGGCCTCGTAGATTTAAAATTCGGTACAGGCGCCCTCAAGGTAACCCCCGCGCATGACCCTGTGGATTTTGAGCTAGGCAGAAAATACGGCCTTGACGAAATAAATGTGATGAACGATGACGCGACTATAAACGGTATCGGCGGCGACTACGAAGGCATGGACAGGTTCGAGGCGAGAGAGGCGATAATAGAAGACCTGAAAGAACGCGGCCTCTTTGTTAAGAGCGAGCCCCACCGGCATGCCGTCGGCCACTGCTACCGCTGCCATACAATGATAGAGCCGAGACTTTCTCCTCAATGGTTTGTCAGGATGAAGCCTCTTGCCGAACCCGCGATCGAAGCCGTTAAGAAGGGTAAGATAAAATTCTATCCGGCAAGATGGACGAAGGTCTATCTTGAATGGATGAACAACATAAGGGACTGGTGCATATCGAGGCAGATCTGGTGGGGGCACAGAATTCCGGTCTACTACTGTAAAAACTGCGGTAAAGATACTGTCGAGGGTCAGGGGGCAGGTGCCAAGGCTCAGGGTATTATAGTTTCGAAGATTAGGCCTGAAAAATGCCCTGTCTGCGGAGGGGTCGATATCGAACAGGACCCGGATGTGTTGGATACGTGGTTCTCCTCATGGCTGTGGCCGTTCTCGACGTTCGGATGGCCGAAAGAGACGCCCGAGCTTAAATATTTCTATCCGACGGATTCTCTTGTGACGGCGCAGGAAATAATATTTTTCTGGGTGGCCAGGATGATAATGGCGGGAATAGAATTCCGGGGCGATATACCGTTCCGGAACGTCTACATACACGGTACGGTAAGGGACATAACAGGAACCAAGATGTCGAAATCGCTGGGCAACGTGATTGACCCGCTGGACATGATAGAAAAATACGGGACGGACGCGCTGCGGTTCAGCATAATCTCCATAACCGCCCAGGGGCAGGACGTATTTCTCTCGGAAGGTAAATTCGAGCTTGGCAGGAATTTCGCGAATAAGATATGGAATGCATCCCGTTTCATCCTGATGAATCTTAAGCCGGAAGATGTAAGCGCCGACCTTTGCGTATTTTTTGAGAAAATGAGCTTGTCCCTTCCGGAGAAATGGATATTGTCCCGATTTTATACCACTTTATCATATGTTACGGGCTGCCTGGATGAGTATAAGTTCAATGAAGCCGCCAACGCGATATACGAATTCCTGTGGCATGAATTTTGTGATTGGTATATAGAGATAGCGAAGGCGGATATCGGCAGCAAGCAATCACAGGTCATATTGTATAAGATCCTGGAAAAAAGCCTGCGCATGCTGCATCCTTTTATGCCGTTTATTACGGAAGAGATATGGCAGAAGCTGCCCAGGGACAAGGACTCCCGGGGGGATTCAATAATGATCCAGGCCTGGCCCCATCTCCAGAAGCAGATGATATCTGAAGACGCCGAAGAAAAGATGTCGGATATTATAGAAATAATAACGGCAATACGGAATATCCGCTCCGTCTGGAATATAGAGCCTCAGCGCGCCATTAAGGCATCTATAAATATCCACGGTGCCGATGAGGAAAAATTTCTGTCGGAGAACTCGACGATAATAAAAAGACTCGCCAGGCTGGAAACGCTGGAGATTGGCAAAATAAAGAAGCCGAAGAACGCGGCGCTTAGCGTTGTGGGAAAACTTGAGGTATACGTGCCGTTGGAAGGACTGATAGACCTTGAGAAGGAGAAGGCGCGTATCATGAAGGAGGCATCCAGGATCGAGGCCGAGATAAGTTCGATAGTCAAAAGACTTAAAAACGATTCATTCGTCTCGAAGGCGCCTAAAGAAGTCGTTGAAAAGCAGGCCAGTTATAAGGCGGAGCTGGAGATCCAAATAAAAAAGATAAAGCAGAACCTGAAGGACCTGGGGGCTTGATGAAAGACAGCTTCGAGAAAAGATTGCGGACTCTCCACGAGGTCGGGAACAGGCTTTCCCGCGCCGAATCGGTCGAGGAGTTGTGCCGCAGCATAGTGGAACTCGGCACGAGCGAGCTTGGCTTTGACCGGCTTTCGATATGGTTCGTTGATAAAAACCCGAAATATCTGATAGGCTCTTTCGGCGTTGACGAAAAGGGAAGGCTCAGGAAGGAGATAGGCGAAAGAGTTCTCCGGGATGACGACCCTGCGGTCAGGCATATCCACACAGACAGGTCTCATTCGGTCCTGGAGGCAGGCGTGCCGCTTCGGAACGGCAGCGGAAAAGTAGTCGGCCGCGGCGCTCATATCATAGCTACGATATGGGACGGACAAAAAGTTGTCGGGTATCTTAGCGCGGATAACCTTTTAAGCAAAGACCCGATCGGCGAACACGACCGCGAGATACTTGAACTTTTTGCATCGACCTTCGGCCATCTTTATTCATTGAAAAAGGCCGAGGAAGAGGTGCGAAGCGCTTACAGCAGGCTGAAAGACGTCCAGCATCAGCTTATACAATCGGCAAAAATGGAAGTGGTCGGCAGCCTGGCGAGCGGCGCGGCTCATGAGGTCAAGAACCCGCTTGCGGTAATGCTGCAGGGGATAGAATATATTGCGGGCAAGACGGAGGCTTCCGACAGAGGCGCCCACACCACCCTTGAGCGGATGAGGCGCGCGGTTGAAAAAGCCGACAGTATAATAAGGGGGTTGCTGGACTTTTCGGCGGTTTCGAAGTTGAGCTACACACCTCAGAATCTTAATTCCATCATAGAGAAGGCGCTGAGGCTTGTCAGTTACGATATCGACAGATCAAAGATAAATACGGTACGCGAATTCCAGAAGGACCTGCCGGATGTCAGGATAGACGATAACAAGATAGAGCAGGTGCTTGTGAACTTATTCCTGAACAGCATATATCAGATGCCCGACGGAGGAAAGCTTATTATAAGGACTTACTCGAAGAAAGCTCCGCGCGGCGGATTCAAGGTGTTCATCGAAATAGAGGACACCGGCCCGGGCATACCGGAAGAGATCATGGATAAGATATTCAATCCTTTCTTTACAACAAGGCGCGCAGCCGGCGGCACAGGGCTGGGCCTGGCCATCGTAAGGAATATCATGGATATGCATGACGGCAAGGTCGAGATAGCGAACAAGAAGGTAGGGCACGGCGTAAAGGCGGTCCTGGCATTTCCGACCAACAAAAGGAGATAGGCATGAGAAAAAAGATACTGATCGTGGATGACGAAAAAGATTTTACGGAACTCATAAAACTGAACCTTGAACAAACGCATTTATATGATGTGATGACGGAGAATTTCCCGCAACGCGCCATCAGCACAGCCAAGAAATTCAAGCCGGATCTGATCTTCCTGGACATAATGATGCCGAAGGTGGACGGGGGAGGGGTCTTATTCAATTTGAAAAATGATCCGCAGCTTAAGAATGTCCCTGTGGTATTCCTGACGGCTATAGTTAATGAGGATGAGACCGATACGATAAGCGGCTATCAGACGGTATCGAAACCCATCACCATAGACCAGCTGATGGACGTAATAAAGAAAAATATAAAATAGGCATTGGACGAAAGATATTATGAAACTTGATAAGGAACGGGTCCTTCCCATAATAAAAGCCGCCCTGAAAGAGGACATAGGCAAGGGCGATATAACGACGAATGCGGTCATAGACAAATTCGATTCCTGCCGGGCGGTCATAGCCACTAAAGAGGATTGCGTGGCCTGCGGCCTTACGATAGCTGAATGGGTAATGGCCCAGGTCGATTACAGCGTGCGCTTTAAGCCAAATTCAAAGGACGGCAGCTTCGTGGGGGCAGGGAAAGAGCTTGCTTTTTTGGAGGGGCATACAGCGTCCATATTGCGCGCCGAGCGCACCATGGTTAATTTCATTTCCCTGCTGAGCGGCATCGCCACACTGACAAAGAAATTCGCCGATAAGGCCAGGCAGCATGGCGTCAAGGTCATGGATACCCGTAAGACCATACCTCTATTGAGGTACCTCGAAAAATACGCGGTATCGACCGGCGGCGGTACAAACCACAGGATGGGGCTCTATGACCAGGTACTGATAAAAGATAATCACATAGAGCGGCAAGGGGTAACCGGCAAGCGGCAAGGGGCATTAAAAAATCTGGTGGAAATGGCGAGAAAAAAGAACTTGAAAGGGACTGTTGTA